>MHGM01000088.1:0-5627 GCA_001805565.1 Omnitrophica WOR_2 bacterium RIFCSPHIGHO2_01_FULL_52_10 | reverse complement strand
AAGAATGGTCTGGCGCCGTCCGGCGAGAAACGCGAAGGCGACGGCCGCACGCCTTCGGGAGTGTTCGCGTTGCGCCGCGCCTTTGGGTATTACCAGGGTGTCCAGACGGAACTGGATTATCGCGCTGTTACCGAAAAAGATTTTTGGATTGACGCGTCCGCTTCACCGTTTTACAACCAATGGATTACCGGGGATGTCCCGGAAATATCGCACGAACTCCTGCGCCGTCAGGACGAGCTTTACAAATACGCGATCGTGATCGAATATAATACCGACCCAGTCATCCCCGGCATGGGCAGCGCGATTTTTATGCACGTCTGGCGCGGCGCAGGGCAGCCGACCGCCGGATGCGTGGCCGTGGCGCAAGCCGAGCTCCTGCGGTTATTGCAATGGTTGGACGGGCGCCAGAATCCGGTCATCCTCTTGAAGAGAAGCCCTTAAGCCCCCAGACGAATAATAGTTATTGACAAATAGCGGACATTTGTTATTTTAGAGTGTTAAATACGTCACAGGAAGACTTATTTCATCCGCCTTCTTATAGAATTTCGGTGGATGACCCCGACGAATGTGGCGAAATTGTCCCGGATTTTTCACACACGTGAAAGCCAAGAAAATCCGGGAGAATTTTGCCATATTTTATCCCGAGAAATTTCTCTTTAAGAAATTTCCGGGACTTTACCCTGGAAATCGCAGGGCGATTTCTCAGGGTGAGTCGGGGTAACAGAGAATGACGGGTTACTCTATGTTTCAAAACGTGATTGTCTGGCTTATTGTGGGATTAAGCGTCGGGTATCTTGCCTGGCAGGGATTCAAGTCTTTGCGCGGTAAGGGCAAGGGACATTGTTCCAGCTGCGGGAAAGCCGCCTAGCCAAATTTCTTAGAAATTTGGCTGGCGAGCCTCCTCATTTCTCTATAAAAAGGGAAATGAGGAAAATGACGGGAGTAGATGATGCTTCAAACATTGTTGTGTATCCATCCGGAGGCCGCGCATGCCGGAAAATTATAAAACGGTTTCGTTGAGTAAAATGTCGATTGGCCAGAAGGGCCGTATCCGCGATTTTGTTGTGGAAAGCGACGACTGCGAGCGCATTGAAGAAATGGGTGTCACGCCCGGCGAGCATGTGGAAGTGGTCCGCTACGCGCCCTTGGGCGACCCCATCGAGATCAAGATCCGCGGCTACCATTTATCATTACGCAAGGAAGAGGCCGAGTTGATCCAGGTCGAGGTCATCCCTTAGGACGCTGGTATGCCTGCCGATATCTCATCATCTCCCCAGACCCTTATCAGGACCGTTATCTTAACCGGCAACCCCAATTCCGGCAAGACGACGCTTTTTAACGCCTTTACCAAATTACGCCAAAAAGTCGGCAATTATCCCGGCGTCACCGTCGAGCGTAAAACTGGGACGCTGATGCTGGCCAATGACCGGGTGGTCAATGTCATTGACTTGCCCGGCATGTACAGCCTGGCGGTACGTTCTCCCGATGAACAGCTGGCCCGCAATGTTTTGATGGGCCGCCTGTCGGATACGTCCAAACCGGATTTGGTTATCTGTGTCATCGACGCGGGGAACCTCGAACGGAATTTGTACCTGGTCAGTCAGTTGCAGGATCTGGGTTTGCCGATGATCATCGCGCTCAATATGATGGACGAGGTTGAACGTCAGGGCCGGGAGATCGATGTCGTGCGGTTATCAAAGGTCTTGGGCATGCCGGTTGTTCCGACGGTGGCCAGCCAGAACAAAGGCATCGAGGAATTAAAGCAGCTCATTGCCGAAGGCGTCACGGTTTCGTATCAGCGCGGATGGCGCATGGCGCCGGATCTGGAAGAAGAGGTCGAGCAGCTGGTACGCCTTTTGGTCCAGCATGAGAAGATGGACCGCCACGCGGCCTTCGCGGAAGCGCTCATCCTGCTGTCTTTGGGTGCCAAACTCAAGAACGAAGAGAAGAAAACCGGTCCCGCCCGGTGGTTCTATAAAGAAGAACTCATCCGCCAGATCAGCGTGATCCAGGACCGCCTGCGGTTGAAAGGATTGCGGGCCCGCACCGCGGCCATTGAGGCGCGCTACGACTGGATCAAATCGGTCGTCAGGCAATGTGTCCATGATAAAAATAAACAGCCCAGAGAGGACTTAACCGAACGGATCGACGCGGTCGTGACGCATCAATTGTGGGGGTGGGTATTTTTCTTCGGCATTATGGCGCTGATGTTTTATATGATCTTTACCATCGCCACCTATCCGATGGACTGGATCGACGCGGGTTTTACCAAAATGGGCGATTGGGTCACGCGGGTTTTGCCCGCGGGTCAATTACGTAATCTTATGGTCGATGGGATCATCGCCGGCGTGGGCGGGGTGGTGATCTTTTTGCCGCAGATATTGATCCTTTTCTTTTTTATCAGCTTGTTGCAGGACACCGGTTATATGGTCCGCACCGCGTTTATCATGGACCGCGTGATGAGCAAAGTGGGGTTGCACGGGAAATCTTTTATCCCTCTGTTGAGTTCGTTCGCCTGCGCGATCCCCGGAATTATGTCGGCGAGAACCATCGAAAGTCCCAAAGACCGGCTGGTCACGATCCTGGTCGCGCCATTGATGAGCTGTTCGGCGCGGCTGCCCGTTTATACCATTATGATCGCGGTCTTGATGCCGGCGGCGACGGGCATGCAGAAGGCGGGCATCATGCTGGCGATGTACGTCACGGGGATCGTGGGCGCGTGCCTGATGGCGTGGCTGTTCAAGAAAACGTTGTTGCGGTCGCAAAAACCGGTCTTTATCATGGAATTGCCGCCATACCGCTGGCCGTCGTGGCACGCGGTCGTGATCCATATGTGGGAGCGCAGCCGTTTGTTCTTAAGGCGCGCGGGGACCATTATCCTGGCGCTGTCGGTCATTTTATGGGTGCTGATGAGTTATCCGCGCCATGAAGGGTTGCCGGGCAGCGACGCGCTTAAGGCCAGTTTTGCCGGGCAGATGGGTACGGCGCTTGAGCCGGTCATTAAACCGCTCGGATATGACTGGCGCATCGGCATCGGATTGATCGGTTCCTTTGCCGCGCGCGAGGTGTTCGTCTCCACGATGAGCATCGTCTTTAATCTCGGTGATGAAGCCAAGGAAAATAGTTTACGTGAGGCCTTTCAGGCCGCGCATTGGCCCGACGGGCGGCCGTTATTCACGCCGCTGGTATGTTTGAGCTTGATGGTATTTTATGTCTTTGCCCTGCAGTGCGTCAGTACCGTGGCGGTCGTTTGGCGCGAGACCAATTCCTGGCAATGGCCGCTGTTCCAGTTCGTCTACATGGCCATCCTCGCCTATCTGGCCTCGCTGGCGGTTTACCAGCTCGGGCGGGTGATGGGGTTCTCTTGATGAATACCAAAACATGGAAATTCATGATTGTCGTTGTCTGCATTTTGGCCGCGGCCGGGGGCATGATGGCATGGCGCGAGAATGGGCTTGCCCCGCAAGGAGCGGGCCATGGCCGTCATATTTATTATTGCCCGATGCATCCCGGTTATACCAGCGGCCGTCCGGGGGATTGTCCCGTCTGCGGGATGAAGCTGGTTAAAAAAGAAACGTCACAGGCGTATATTCTGGCGGACGGGACAGCAAAGTCCGCTTCCGGCGGCCACGCGGCCGTCTATCTTGATCATTCTCAACAGCAATTGATTGGTGTTGGGCTGGTCAAGGTCGTTAAAAGGCCGTTTGTCAAAACGATCCGGACTTACGGCTACGTGACGAATGATATGGACCTTTACAAGGCGCAGCTGGAGTATATCGGGGTCTGGCGCAAGTATGCCTTGTTCCGCCGCTCCCGGGCGGTCAAGGATGAATTCCCCGACGATTGGGGGGAGTTCTCGGGCCGGGCGCCCGGCGAGGGTTTCCGCAAGGCCCGGGAGCGGCTCCTGAAAGCCGAATACGAATTGCGGCACAGGGGGTTTCAGGATGCGCAGCTTGAGCAATTGAGGTTGATCAAATATGAGTTGGCGGAGATCCGGCCGGAGATCCTGTTGGGCCAGAAGTGGCAGCCCTTGTGGATCCATGCCAGGATCCTTGAGGAAGATTTGGGATACGTTGATGTCGGACAGAAGGCCGTTGTGGATATCCCGGCATACCGCGAGTCGTTTGAGGGTATCGTGCGCAGTGTCGGCGACGAGGTGGACCCGCGAACCCGTACGGTCATCGTGCGCATCGGGTTGCCCGGGGGCAAAGAGTATTTGAAAGTGAACATGTACGCCGATGTGTTGATGCCCGTTGAGCTCAATGATGTTTTGATGGTGCCGCGCGCCGCCGTGATGAATACCGGTCTGCGGCAGATCGTTTTTGTCCAGCGCGATCCCAGCCACTTCGAGCCGGTGGAAACCAAAACCGGCATGGAGTCCAACGGGATGGTGGAGGTCAGGGAAGGGCTGACCGAAGGTGAAATGGTCGTTGTGGGCGGCAATTTTCTGGTCGATGCCGAGAGCCGTTTACAGGCGGCGTTTCCCGGTATGACGGCAACCGGTAAGCTTCCTTGACTATTGGCCTCTCCCCGAAGGCCTCGTGAGGAGGCATGAATACCAAGAGTATCGCAGTTATAGTCGCCGTTGCCTTGCCTGGCGCAGGAGGGACAGTTGTTTATGCCCAGCCCGCGGCCACGGAACAGGCCGGACAACCGGCGGCGGTTGAAGTGGGCAATATGTGCAAAAAAGATTTTTCCAAAGACCCGGAAAAATTTTCCAAGATCGCCGAAGATGAAGTGGCCGCCACCCAGGCAAATGGAAGCTAAATAAAAAACTTCCGGTTTTACGAGACCCCGTCGCTGTTAAAAGACAGCAGCGGGGTCTTCCTTTTTTCAGGAGTTTATTGTTTTACTTCTCTCGGAAATGTGATATTTTAAGGACTTATTAGATAACAGGGTTGTCGGAAATGATGAAAACGCTTTTCAACAATAAATTCAAATCGCAGATCTTCGACGTGGACTTTGTTGGTAGTTCAGGAGGCTTCTTGTTTGAGAAGCTTAAGACCTCGCCAAAGGGGCTGCTCCAGCCGGAGGCCAAAAAGCGGCTGGAAGAATATGGTCCCAATGAACCTGCCCGCAAAAAGAAAAGGACCGTCGTTTTTCAAATCTTGTCCAAGTTCGTCAATCCGCTGGTCGTTGTCCTTCTGATCATTGCCGGGTTTTCATTATTTTTCGGGGAGAAAATCAGCGCCATTTTGGTCATGGCCATGGCGGTTTTGAGCGTTCTGTTCTCTTTTATCCAGGAATACCGCGCGGGCAAGGAGGCCGAGAAGTTAAGCGAGATGGTGCGCGCGACCGCGACCGTCTATCGAAACGGAAAAACTCACGAGATTCCCATCCGCGAGATCGTCCCCGGTGATGTTGTGGACCTGTTTGCCGGCGACATGATCCCGGCGGATCTGCGGATCATCCAGGCCAAAGACCTTTTTGTCAACCAGGCTTCCCTCACTGGTGAATCGTTGCCGGTCGAGAAAACCGCGGGGTCTCTTCAGCCCAAAAGCCATTCGCCGGTGGATTTGACGAATATCGCGTTTATGGGATCGAGTGTCGTGAGCGGTACCGCCCTGGGCGTCGTCGTGCGCACGGGGCTGGCCACCCAGTTCGGCGAGATCTCGCGGCGGCTGGCC
>MHGM01000087.1:4117-6492 GCA_001805565.1 Omnitrophica WOR_2 bacterium RIFCSPHIGHO2_01_FULL_52_10 | reverse complement strand
TAACGGAAAAAATCCCTTTTTTGATCTCCCCGCCATACCATGTCCCGGCGATGGCGATCATTTGTTCCGTCATGTTGAACGCAACAAAAACATCCGAGCGCATATTCATCCGGGCGTAGTCCGGATTGGTGGCCTTGCAGGCATTGAGGATCGTCCAGTCCGGCTTGAAATTCTTCAATTCCTGGTCGGTTGGCCGGATAAACATATTTTTAAAAAAATGCGCCATCCATGCCACTTCGGTCACCAAGCGGATTTTCAATCGTGTTTGCGGATTCACTCCGCAAAAGCCATCCATTGCATAAAGTTTTTTTCCGCTCAATTGATCGGCCGCAATGTTTTTTAGGCGTCCCCAGGTTTGCGGCGAAAGTCGTTTATTATCCGAACTACCGCTTTCCCCCGTCTGCCACCAGACCGTATCGCGCGTCAGGTCATCCTCGATGATATATTTGTCCTTTGGAGAGCGGCCCGTGAATTTTCCCGTGTCCACGGCCACCGCGCCGGATTTCGAAACAATGCCGCGCTCATATCCTTCCAGCGCGGGATCTGTTTCACAAGCAAAAAGTTCATCATAGGTCAAATTATACAAAATCTCCGCGCGGCCTTTCAGGCCAACGGATGCCAAGCGCTCTTGAACCGCCAAAATATTCATGTCTTCTATTTTCATTAGTGTTTTCTTCTAAATAATTTGTTAAACGCTGAAAATTTCCAGATCCAGATCCCTGTTATTGCGATGGCCGGCACAACGATAAATTTAATGAAGATTTGAAACGATGCTTTCGTCGCCCATGGCGAGTAAACGTAACACATAATCGTCAAACCGAGGATGATGTGGATCCAACGCAAAATCGCACGGAGCCTGGCTTCATTCATGAGTAAAAAAGTTAGGATATCGAATGTCTCTCGTCGTCCATTGCCGGGACGATCTCGCCATTATTCGCGATATTTTAACTCCGCGCCATCTTTAGGACAGAACTTGACGTCTTCCGTATATGTCGCACCGCAGACAGGACAAAATTTTTTCTGCATGTGCTCACCGACCACCATACCGCCGACTGTCCCAACAACACCGCCAATAGCGGCTCCCGTCACACCATCTCCGGTCTGATGTCCGATAATACCACCCAAGGTCGCTCCTCCCAGACCACCGACCGTTGCCGCCTTTTGAGTTGTCGTGCAGCCTGTTATCGCTAAAACCATGAAAAACGCAAAAATAAATTTGTTCATAAGTCTCTCCTTCGCTTAATATGGATTATGTATTATCTGCCGGACAAGATTCGAATGAACCCGTCTTTGTAATCCTGTTTGACTTTTGTCAATAATTCTTTGGCGGAAGATTGTGCATCAAATTTTCCGATGCAAATTTGATACCAGCTGCTACCGTCATCACGGCTTCGTTGGTCGACATACGCCGAATACCCCTTTTGCTGGGCTTGCGCCACGGCCTTATCGGCCCGGCTACGCTCTTTAAAAGCGGCAACTTGTATCGTATAAATTTTTCCGCTTCCTCCACCCGCTGCAGGGCCCAGCGATGCGCCTGTTCTAACGGTAGCTGCGGCCTTCGCTTTGGCAACTGGACCGGGAGAAACGGCAGGTTGCTTTGCTATCGGAGTCGCTGCCGCAGGAGCTTTAACCGCAACCGCTGCCGAAGGCTGGACAGGACGAATGGATTGTTGCTTTGTTTCGGCCGTTGAGACAAGGGCCGATCCCTTCTCGTCCGTATCAAAAAACTCATATTCAACTTCGCTATTAAGCGCCCCCTTTTCGGGGAATATTTCACTTAAAGGGACTGCTTCCTTCCCGCGCTCATAATTAAATGCGATCAGCACAGTCACCAATACGCCGCCCACCAAAGTCCATACAAGCCAAGTCCTTTTCATTTCATCCTCCTGTCTTCATCCGTTATAAATTTTGTGCAGGCGCTTTAACGGTTGTCATGCATCCCGGCATATAAATAAGTATTTTTATCATACCAGCCAAACGCATTTCCTTTTGCCGCAATCAATAGCCCAATCTTTCGCGTCGCGGGTTCGATGACCAGCAGTCCCAGATAGCGATGGTGAATGATAGCATATCGTCCGCCGGGAATCCAGCGAATTTGGGTAATTGTCAGTTCGCCTCCTTTATATGCATGGCGCGCAATGTCGCTGGGGCGGGCCTCGCGCTGAATGCGCAATAAACGCGTACGGAACCATTCCCGGGGGACATAATAAAGATGATCATCGTCATCTACGCCAAGGGATTGCCCCTTGGCGGAGACCAAAACATCCCTGGCTGTGCCCTCCGCAAACGAAAGCGCGTCCGCCTCAAGAGAAAGATTAATCCCGCGGACGGTCAAATTCTTCATGGGGACACCGGCTTGCTCAAAAGGAATCTTC
>MHGM01000087.1:3578-4036 GCA_001805565.1 Omnitrophica WOR_2 bacterium RIFCSPHIGHO2_01_FULL_52_10 | reverse complement strand
TTCGCTACCCGCTCCACATAGTAAAGATTTATGCTATCGCGGTCCCAATACAAAGATGAAATTCGGCGGGCCGGACTCTGGAGCGTCCGCTTTTGTTTTTCCAAAATATCATAAATATATAAACGGTTTTGCGATGAATAGCTGGACCAACGGGCCACCTCATAACAAAAATGACGGCTATCCGGCGCCCAGCGGATACCACTGATAACACCCTTCCATTCTCCAGCTTCATCCGGCTGTCCCCAGGAATCGACAAGTTGTTTCTCCCCGGTATTCCGGTCGACTAAATAAATTTCCCGGGAAGTTGCGACAAGCAGATATTTGCCATCAAGCGAGAAATGATATTCTTTGACTGGATCGACGGCCACTAAAACGTCCTGCTTGTTCCGCCCGTTGATTTCAACACTCTGCAAGCGGTTAGCATCAATGAAATAAATTTTCAGATCATCTTTGACCCA
>MHGM01000087.1:2444-3569 GCA_001805565.1 Omnitrophica WOR_2 bacterium RIFCSPHIGHO2_01_FULL_52_10 | reverse complement strand
CGCCAAGACGTCTTCGGGGAATTGGATAACAGAAGCGGGGTGATAATAATTGAACCAGAATAAATACCCGACCGTCAGCAACAGCAACAATTGGCCCAAGACGACAACAGAAAGCAGAATATTTTGAATGGCCGCTTTGGAGATAGCCCGGACATTAACCTCCCGCATTCGCACGAGCAGCAGAACCAGGCCAAAGACAATGGTCACTCCAACGACTATCCAGAAAAATAATTCAAAATAATTGCTTAAATGGGAAACAATCTCCGGAGCTTGTACGTCATCGGTCATAGAAGTTTCTACGGAAAAGCGTATTTTGTGTGTTGCGAAAAATTACATCGGGAAATGAAGACCTGCGGAATGGAAAGAATCAATAATCGCGGCAGGGCCGATTACGGCCACATTAAACCAATGGTACTGTGCCGGTTCTTGCTTATTCCACGGGGATAAGAAGGATCTGACCTACGCGCAACTTATTAGGATCCTTGATACGATCCTTGTTCAATTCATAAAGATATTTCCACCGGTGCGCGGCCCCCAATTGCTCCTGGGCGATTTTCGACAGGAAATCATTCTTCTGGACCTTATATTCACGCGTGGAGACCTTGACTTCCGTTTCGACATTTTCCTGATCTTCAACAACCATTTTTCCGTCTTCGACCGTAGTTGTCTCGGAAGTGTATTGTTCTTCGCCCCTGGCGGGCATGACGACCTCTTCGACTTCCGCCACCATAAACTGCGCGTTACGGTCTTTCTGCATCCCCAACAGGTCGGATACCGGCGCCACGGCATCGAGTTTACCACGGCTGATGATTTTGATACGCTCTTCCGGGATCCCGTTCTCGATCATATATTGCTTGACCACCTCACCCCGTTTCTTTCCAAGCTTCTGGTTATACTCAAGCGAACCGCGGACATCGCAATTGCCGGTTATTAAAATATCGGCCTCCGGATTACGTTCCAGCGATTTAATGGCACTTTGAAGCACGGGGAAATGGTCATCACGCAAATCGGCTTTGTTATAATCGAAATAAATTTTGACGTTCTTAAGAATTTTTTTCACCAGCAACGAAGCTTTCGGTCCGGGACCGGAAAACTCATCATCCTGCGCTTTGTAATCATAAATAA
>MHGM01000087.1:0-2178 GCA_001805565.1 Omnitrophica WOR_2 bacterium RIFCSPHIGHO2_01_FULL_52_10 | reverse complement strand
CATGCAGGACTATCCTGAACATTTCACAGATAGATTCCTCGCTGAAACATTCAAATCTTATTTCTTGACCAGTTCGCGAACGACGATTTGTTCAGCGTCCAACCAGTCCTGCAGATCGTTGCCGGTGGTGTAACCACGCTGCTCGTAAAGTTCGTAGGCTTTCTTTTCAACGCGTTGGCGGATTTCCGGCGAATTGATATCCACGTTGCTAGCTTTACGCAGCGACGTATTATCTTTAATGGAAGGTGCCGCTTCGGGCAAATAACGTTTTGCGGATATGCCTCTGCGTACGGCAATTGAGGAGATATCTTTTTGCGTTTGTGTTCGTTTTGTAACCATGCTCAGCTCCTTTCTAAGATCCCACAGAAATTGCGACAATATTTGTCGGACATTCATTGTTGTTATCATAACATTTTATTTTATCTTGTCCAGTATCTTGTGGTTAGAAAATTTTATACAAGTTTACGCAAGACTGTCGGCAATATACCGCCATTGCGAAAATAATCGATTTCGACCGGCGTATCAAGCCGAACGGTCAGAAAAAATTCTTTGCGGAAACCACCAGGACTTTGGGCCATTGCACGAATTTCCTGGCGTGGCTTTAAGGAATCCGCTGCTCCTTGGAAATCAAAAATCTCACTGCCCGTTAGACCCAGGGATTCTGTCGAATCGCTTCCTTTAAATTCCAACGGCAATATTCCCATTCCGGCCAGATTACTGCGATGGATACGCTCAAAACTCTGCGCTAAAACCGCCCGTACCCCCAGCAATGCCGCGCCCTTGGCCGCCCAATCCCGACTGGAACCGGTACCGTATTCCTTGCCGGCCAAAACAATTAAAGGTGTATTCTGTGTTTTGTATTTCATCGCCGCGTCATAGATGCTCATCTTCTCCCCCGACGGGAAATGAATCGTCCATGACCCTTCGATCCCCGGTACGATGAGATTACGCAAGCGAATATTGGCGAATGTCCCGCGCGTCATCACGCGGTCGTTGCCGCGGCGGGATCCATAACTGTTAAAATCAAAGGGCTGGACGCCGAGTTCCAGCAAATATTTACCCGCTGGACTCTGCGCGTTAAATGCCCCGGCCGGGGAGATATGATCCGTTGTAACGGAGTCACCAACCATCACTAGCACCCGCGCGCCCTTAATGCCCTCAATCGGCTTTACTGTCTTAGACATTCCGACAAAAAACGGCGGCTCCTGGATGTACGTGCTCTTGGCATCCCAAGCATACAAATTGGATTTCAGTGACTTGATGGCATTCCAGTTTTTATTTCCTTTGCTCACATCCTTGTATCGTTTGCGGAATGTTTCGGCCACGACAAATTCTTTGATCACACCATTGATTTCCTCTTGAGTCGGCCAGATGTCTTTAAGATAAACCGCCTTGCCCTCGCGGTCATTGCCGAGGGGATCTTTTGTTAAATCAAGATTAATCGTTCCGGCTAACGCATAGGCTACGACCAACGCAGGTCCCGCCAGATAATTTGCCCTTGTGTCGGGATTCACGCGTCCTTCAAAATTACGATTGCCGCTCAAAACGCTGACCGCCACCAAATCTCCCTCATGAATCGCACGGGTAACATCCTCTGGCAACGGACCACTATTGCCGATACAGGTGGTGCAACCATATCCGACAATATGAAATTTCAATTTTTCCAGATATTTGAGCAATCCCGCTACGCGCAAATATTCCTCAACGGCCTGGGACCCTGGAGCGAAACTCGTTTTGACAAAATCTCTCACATCGAGACCTTTTTCGACAGCTTTCTTGGCCAAAAGCGCCGCGCCAACCAAAACGGAAGGATTTGAAGTGTTCGTACAACTGGTGATGGCGGCAATGACAATGGATCCATGCGTGATGGTGCCCCTCCCATCAACGGCGACGGTTTTTCCGACGGCTTGCGGGACCAATCCGAATCCCCGTTCCTTGACCGGCTTGATCAAACTTTGCCTGAAATCCACAGGAACATTGCCGAGGGAAACGCGGTCCTGCGGACGTTTCGGCCCGGCAAGACTGGTTTCGACGCTTGCCAAATCAAGTTCAATTGTACTGGTAAAAACCGGATCTTTCCCTCCGGCTGAATAAAGCATTCCCTGCTCTTTCATATAACGTTCGATCAAATCCACCTGCGCGGAAGACCGCCCGGTCAGGCGATAATATTTAAGGGTT
>MHGM01000086.1:2693-7870 GCA_001805565.1 Omnitrophica WOR_2 bacterium RIFCSPHIGHO2_01_FULL_52_10 | reverse complement strand
GCCTACGACATCCCAAAAGCAGTTAAGGCTTGCCTTTTTTTGTTTTTTTGTTGCCATCATGAGCGTGCGTTGCGACCTGATCAACAGCGCTAAAGAATATTTTCAGGACTCCGGCAAAAAAGTAAAGCCGGTCGCGCAAGAAAATAAATCTGCCCCCGCCGCGTCTCCATCCCCCGGTGTGCCAACGGCCAAGCCATCTGAACACAAAGCCACATCCGTCAACGTGTTGGCCAGGGTTGGTAACTGGACGATCACGGTCGAGGAATTTAACGAGCGATTAAACGCCCTGAAAGAGGCGGTTCCGGATTTTGACACAAGTTCTCTGGATGCCAAAAAGCTCGTATTGGAAACCCTTGTGCGACAACAGCTTTTGGTATCAGAAGCCGAGAAGGTCGGCTTGGCGAATCAGAAAGATATCCAGGCCGCGGTCGATGAATTCCGGAGGACCCTGATTGTCCAGGAAACCGTTAAGAATCTTGTCCGGGATATCAAGGTCTCCGATGAAGAAGCCAGCGCTTTTTATGAGGCTCAAAAGACCGTTTTGGTCGAACCCGTGCAGTGGCATGTCCGCTCGCTCGTTATTGACTCCCAATTAAAAGCCAATGAATTGTCGACCCAGATTTTGCAGGGGGGGGATTTCGCGGAGATCGCCAAACAAAACTCGATCGGGGACAACGCGGCCCAGGGAGGAGATCTAGGATTTATCGCGGAAGCGCCATTCGCTGAAATGCAAAACGCGATCGCGCCGTTAAATGTCGGGGAAGTAAGCGGCGTGTTTAAAGGGCCACAGGGATTTTATATTGTGAAAGTCGAAGAGAAAAAGGGCGGGACCCCCATTCCTTTTGAAGATCTCAAAAAAGATATCATTGACAATCAGATGATGCTCAAGCAACAGCAGGCCATTTTGGATCATGTTGAGAAACTAAAAGGGGAAACAAAGGTCGAGATCAAAGAAGACCTTTTGTAGAACTTAAAAGACGCCATGAACATTGAAAACAAAAAACAAATTGCGACGATCCTTCTTGCGGTTGGACTCGGACTGGCGGCGACATTCTTGACGAGCCAGTATGTCCAAAATAATATTGCGCAACAAACGAAGCTGTTAGCTAAGGAATATACGCAACAAACCGCCGCACTGCAAAAAGAAGTCGAGATTAACAAGAGGCAGGTGGAAACCCTTCTTCAAAAACAGGAAATGCTTGCCAGGCAGGTTCAATCCCAACCCAAAGTGGTTGTACAAGGGGATAAAGGACAGCAGCAGCTCGTGTCTCAAGAAGCTTTTTCCATCGTGATGCCACCGGGCAAGCGGGCTGTGACGATACAGGTTGATACGTTGTCGGCTGTAGGCGGGCTGATCAGTCCGGGAGATTTTGTGGACGTGATCGCCTCTCTGCGTGTTCCGGAAGAGATCAATGCTGAAAAGGCAAAAACGAAAGAAGTGATCACCGTTTTGTTCCAAAATTTGCAAGTGTTGGCTGTTGGAGTGCTCTTTAAGCCGGCTGGGGGAACTGAACTATATGAAAATCGCCAGAAATCCAAATCCGTGAACGTGACCTTGGCGGTTTCCCCCGAAGAGGCGGCGTTGCTGACATTTGCTGAAACCAACGGCAAGTTGCAGTTATCTTTGCGTTCTCCCGCGGAACAAGATCGCCAGCTTTTGCAGGTCGCTTCCTGGGACACGTTGGCGGATTATATTTTGGATAAACAGGGAACGGATTTACGCGTGCCGACCGAGTCCCCGGAAGAACCCCTTGCTCCGGCGCAAAAGTCGGAAGAGAAAAAAGAGAGAACCCCCAAATCCAATATCCAGATTTTCCGGGCAGGCAAGGAATTATAACAATAGAATTTTTTTACGGATGACGAAACGTTTTATGAAGATGAGAACATATCGACACGACAGGATCATCGGCATCCTGTTTTTTGTTGTCGGCCTTTGTTTGGTCGGCGCGGCGCGCGTCGGCGCGGCGGAGATCGATACGACCACGGCGAAAGAAGTTTATATGATCAAAGGAGAGCTGGTCAACCTTAAGGCCGATGGCCTGGAGCGGATATCGGTCACGCATCCCGAGGTCGCGGATATCGTCAAGGCTGATGAAGAGGAGATTTTGATGGTCGGGCAAAGCGTTGGTCAAACGGCGCTTTTTGTCTGGGACAAGCAGGGCAAACGTTCCCTCATGGTCCATGTTTTCAGCCAGGACCTGGAACTGGTTAAAGAGCGACTGGCGACCCTATTTAAGGCGGCGGATATCAGCGAGGCGACGCTTGAAATAGACGGACACGAAGGCAAGGTTGTCATTGCGGGCGATATCCCAAAGCATAAAAAGGAGCCGTTTGTTCAAATCGTCGAGAAATTCGGCGATGACGTTATTAATCTTGCCAAAGATGAAGAAATAGACGATCTGATCCAGATCGCCATTCAGATTACGGAATTAAGCAGTACTCTTGCGAAAAGCTTGGGGGTTGATTGGACAGCTGGATCAAGAAGCTTAAGGTCCGGAACATCAGGCACAACGTCCGGATCATCAAGCACATTAGCTTTTGCATATCCGGAAACGCTTCCTACCGCAACTGGCGCCAGCAAGGATCTTTTTAAGATTGGGGACTTTAACAGGACATCGGCTCTTCTGGCTACGGTGGACGCATTGATTGCTGAGGGAAAGGCGCGTATTCTTTCCCAGCCCAAGCTCGTTGTTAAAAACGCGCAGGAGGCGAGTTTTCTCATCGGTGGCGAGATTCCGATTCGGACAACTACATCAAGTACAACCGGCACGCAGGAGAATGTTACGTTCAAAGAATACGGCATCAGCATGACGATCACCCCGGAAATCAAAAAAGAAAAAATTGATATAACGCTGACCATCGAGATCAGCGACGTTGATTCCTCAAATGCCGTTGGCGATGACGTGGCATTCACCTCCAGAAGCGCCCAGACCAAGCTTTATTTGGACGATGGGCAGACAATTATTCTTGCGGGGTTAATCAAGCAAAACCGCAGCAAGACCGTTAATAAAGTCCCTATTCTGGGGGATATTCCTGTTATCGGGTTACTTTTCCGCATCGAGAGCAACCCCATCGCGGATATAGACCAGGAGCTGGTTATTTCATTAACCCCGACGATTCTTGAAAAAAACCGCGGCAAGACGCCTGTCGTCGCGCAGAAAATGAAAACAGAGGAAATGTCCGTAACGAAAGAAGAACCAATCACCGAAGAAGTCAAAATTGATCCGTCTGCGCAAGGCGGCGCGTCTGCCATTCCCGCTGAAAAAACTGAAGGACAGATAGAGGCGGCGCCATCCGCCGCTGAAACCATCACCGCCGGTGTGGACGAGGTGCAGGCGCTTTTTTCTACGGCCGTTGCATCGGCTGCCACTTCTTCCTCCGCAGAATCTCCCTCGAACATTGATGAATATGTGCAGACGGTCCAGCAGAAAATAGCCCAATCCATTGTCTATCCTCAAGAAGCGGAACGGGCCGGCTGGGAGGGCACGGTCAAATTGAGCCTGCTTATTTTAAGCGACGGGACGCTGGCAACAGCCATGGTCAGGGAATCCTCCGGTCACGAAATTTTTGACGAGTACACTTTAAATATAGTCAAAAAGTTAGCTCCTTATTCCAGCTTTCCATCAAGCGTGGATCTCCAGGAGGTAAATGTGACAATCCCGGTTGTTTACAGCCTGAAGAAGAATTAAAAAATAAAAAGGCTGGAAATATTTTTCCACGCCGGTCATAAACCCCGGACTTTTCTGTGGCAACCCCTCCCTGCATGGGAACCTGCTCGGCTAGTGGTTCGACATTGCTCACCATGCTTCGAACCATGCTGAGCGAAGTCGAAGCATCGAATGGCTAGCGGAACCATTGTTCAATGAGCTGTAAAACAATTACTGTTTTTAGCAGCAAAGGCGGCGTCGGGAAAACCCTTGTCGCCGTCAATTTGGCGACCGCCCTCGCGCTGGCCAGGCACAAGGTGCTGATCATTGATTTTGACCTTCAGGCCGGCCAGGACATGGCTCGCATGCTCAATTTGGTGCCCAGCCGGGCGATTGTGGATTTGTTGCCGGCCCTGGGAACATCCAATGATGCGGAAATAGTCCGCAGGCAAACAACCAAACATGTCTGCGGGCTGGATTTTCTGCCCGTTGTCAGCAATACCCGCCAGATCGGCCATGTGACCCCCGACAACATCAAGCCTTTTTTCCAGAAGGCCATGGATGAGTATGATTTTATCGTGGTTGACGCCGGCAAATCCTTTACGGAAACGCTTGTTACCGTTCTGGATTTTTCGAGTCTTATTCTTTTAGTGGCGACACCGGATATTCTCGCCGTTTATCAAATCAAGTGGTGTCTGGACGTGCTCCAGAGCCTGCAATTTCCTTTAAAAATGGTGAAGCTTATTTTGAATCGTTCCGAAAGCCACGGCAGCGTTGCCTGGCAGGAGGTGCGCTCGGCTTTGCCCTGCGAAATCTTTAGCCACATTCCTTCCGACGGCAAAGTGGTGGGGCTGGCCCTCAACCGCGGCATCCCGTGCGTTATGGACAGCCCGCGCAGCAAGGTCGCCGAAGCTTTTACAAAAATGACCAGCGTTCTTACTAAAGAGAATTTGTATGTCCCCACGGGAGATCTTGCCAGGACAAGGACCGCCGAGGGACTGGAGAAACCCGCGCGGTTTTGGGAAAAATACGGCATTTCGCAGCAGATGATCCAAACGGCCGGCGGAGCGCTCCTGACTCCGGGAGACGAGCTCCTTGCCCTTAAAGCAAAGGTCCACGAAAAGCTGGTGGAGCGGTTGAATCTCGACGGAATAACGACCAGTGTGTTTGACGATCCCCAAGCGACCCAAAAGTTGAAAAGGATGGCCGAAGAGGTGGTCGGCAACCTCCTGGTGGAAGAGGCGGGAGGAAAGCTTGCTTCCCACGAAGAGCGCATGGGTTTAGTGAAAGATATTGTTAATGAGGCGTTAGGGCTCGGGCCTTTGGAAGATTTTTTGGCGGACCCGGAAGTAACGGATATTATGGTCAACAGCAAAGACGAAGTTTATGTTGAGAAGGCCGGGAAACTCGTTTTGACCAATAAAAGATTTGTCTCGGATTCAAAAATGCGCGGGATCATCGACCGCATCATCGCGCCGTTGGGCCGGCGCATCGATGAATCCACCCCGATGGTCGACGCGCGCCTGCCGG
>MHGM01000086.1:423-2600 GCA_001805565.1 Omnitrophica WOR_2 bacterium RIFCSPHIGHO2_01_FULL_52_10 | reverse complement strand
GCGATTTGCTGCGCCGGTATAACAGCTTGTCCCAGCCGATGGTCGATTTTCTGCACGCGTGCGTTCTGGGGCGCAAAAACATGATCGTCTCCGGAGGGACCGGAGCCGGAAAAACGACGCTGTTAAACGTCTTGTCCGAATTTATCCCCGATGGCGAACGCATCATCACCATCGAAGACGCCGCCGAGTTGAAATTAAAAAAAAGTCATTGGGGGCGCCTGGAGTCCCGTCCGCCCAACGTGGAAGGCCGAGGCCAGATCACCATCCGGGATTTGTTCATCAACTGCCTTCGCATGCGTCCCGACCGGATCGTTATCGGCGAGTGCCGCGGCCCCGAGGTTTTGGACATGCTTCAGGCGATGAATACCGGGCACGACGGCTCCATGACGACCCTGCACGCCAATTCGACCCGTGATGCCTTGACGCGCATGTCCTCGATGATCCTTTTAAGCGGCATTGAATTACCTGTCCGCGCCATCAATGAGATGGTCGCCTCGGCCATCGCCATTATCGTCCATATCAACCGTTTTTCCGATGGGACCAGGAAGATAACCGGGGTTACGGAGGTTACCGGCCTGGATAAGGAATTTCAATTAAAGCTCGAGGACGTGTTTGTTTACCGGCAAAAGGGCATCGACCCAAACGGTAAAATTATTGGAGATTTTGAGGCCACCGGCTATATCCCGAAATGTTTTGATGATCTTGTTTCGCGCGGCATGAATTTAAACAAGGGAATGTTCCAGAAGCCGGCCGCGGCCGGCTGATTTTTGATCCTCCCGCAATTTTTATCCGCCTTCGCAGAAGACCACGGGCTTTGCCCGTGGGTGAATGCGAAAAAGTTTTTGCTTCGGCGAGATGTTCGCCGAAGGGCAAAGCTTCTTGTAAACCGTCGGCGGATAACCCCGACGAGTGTGACGAAATTGTCTTTTCATTTGGCTACTTCATATCCAGAAAAGGCAAATGAAAAGAGAATTTCGTCACATCTTATCCCGAGAAATTTCTCTTTGAGAAATTTCCGGGACTTTACCCCTGAAATCGCTGTGCGATTTCAGGGGGCGAGTCGGGGTAACCCGGGTACCACGGGCTTTGCCCGTGGGGCTCCATTGCGCCTTTCCTTTCGAACGATGGAGATCTTCAATAAAAGCAAAAATACGGTTATTGCCCAGAACGCCCGGTTGGCCGATACATTCGGGGCGCGCATGAAAGGACTTCTGGGCCGCGTGGAGCTCCGCGCTGGAGAAGCGCTGGTGATTACGAAATGTCAATCGATCCATATGTTTTTCATGCGATTTGCTATCGATGCGATTTTTGTCGATGGCAATAATCGCGTTGTCGGACTTGTCGAAGGCATAAAGCCTTTTCGCTTGAGTCCCATCTTCTTTCGTGCCAAGTATGTCATCGAGCTTAAGCCCGGGACCATTGCGGCGGCCAAAACATCCCTCCATGACCAGCTCGAATCTTCCACAAGTATAGTCTAAGAGAACGGTTGAACAATATAAGATCGTGTGATATATTGTACGCAAATAAATGTCCAATCTGAAACGGTTACGCCTTTATGGGTGTTGTCTATAAATTCCGGAAAGAAGTGATCGATTTCGTTCTTCAGCAAAAAAGGACGGATCACGATCTTGGCTGCCGGCAGCTCGCCGCTCTTATCAGCGAAAAGTTCAAAATACAGGTTTCCAAATCCTCCGTTAACGCGATCATCAAGAATGCCAACTTAAGCAATGCCGTGGGACGGCCGCCTTCTGATGAAGCGCCCGCGAAGAAATTCCAAATCCCTTCCCAAAAAAAACAGCAGCTTTTAGATGAGGTCCAGAAAATCAAGCTTGAGCAAAAGCCAGTGCCTCCCAAAGTGTTATCCCCGCATCGGAAGGACCTGACATTGTCCCAGCCCCGGCTCATTCCGGGACCGGGACAACACAAAAGAGCGCCGGTCGTTGAACCGCGCGGACGCGGCTTTTCCCAGGCAACATTTTTGCGTCATATTGAGGCTTTGCGCGCGCGGCGCGCGCAAAGCAAGGGGGTTCTGCGTGAAGGCATGGGGTGTGTTTTTCTTAAAGCCGCGCAGTGGCAGTTGTCGAGAACCCCTGTCCTGGGCGTATTGTTACGAAAGCATATCCCGGAGTCTTTGCCTGTTCAATTCGACGCGTTTTGTGATATGGTGCCGTGCTTGA
>MHGM01000086.1:0-403 GCA_001805565.1 Omnitrophica WOR_2 bacterium RIFCSPHIGHO2_01_FULL_52_10 | reverse complement strand
TTCAGTCAGATGGGACGCCTGACAAATCATGCTTTGTGGCATCTGAATGGGTTTGAGCAGCCATTAGCCGATCTTGAGATATCGGGGTGGGGCAATATGATTCAGACGGTCGCTCCATCCGTTAGATTTTTTCTGGAATATGAAAAAGAAAAGCGGCAAGTGTTTATGGAAGCGAAATATTTTGAATTTTATTTGGAAAACGGCGCCCGGGTCATGACAGACGCTTGTTTAACTGGTTTGGGAGAGGAAAATTTTTCAGCGGGATTTTCGGCGTGCGCGGAGCAAGCAATGACCACGCTCTCGCATTGCGTGATCAGCAATAATCAACCCGCCATCTTTTTGTCGTCGGCCGGGAGGCTCTCTGGAGCAGTTTTTGACATGGCGGCCGCCTTTGAAGGGAAAG
>MHGM01000085.1:446-6304 GCA_001805565.1 Omnitrophica WOR_2 bacterium RIFCSPHIGHO2_01_FULL_52_10 | reverse complement strand
CAGCTCCCCTTGGGGGATCAGAAAAGAGTCCTGGGGATGGTGTAAAAAAGGGTCGGATTGGCGGGATGAAGAGGAGTTTCGTTTTGTCATAAAACCAATCTCTTTCGCAAAAACGCTCTTCCAGAATGACTTTTCAAATAAATCTCAAATTGTTGCGCCAACTCTTTGTTATTAAATGTTACATATGTTTCCAGTTCCCAGGGAGCGTATTGTCTTGTTTGACTTCGCCGGATAACAGGCTTCGTATTCAGCATCGCGTCGAACTTCGCCTAAAAAACAATCAGGCGAAGTCAGGCGAAGTTCAACGCGAAAGCTGTTGAACGAAGCCTGATGCGCCCGAGAGGAATCGAACCTCTAACCTATTGCTCCGTAGGCAATCGCTCTATCCAGTTGAGCTACGGGCGCAAAATCTCCGTCAGGCAAATAAACGTTATTTATATCAAATTTATCCCGCGCTGTCCAGCCTCATTCTCCTCATTCTCTTTCATAAAGCAAAATGGAGAGAAAACAAAAATATGGGGATTTCGCGGGAGAGTCTATTTTACTGGAACCGCCTGCGGCTCATTGAAATCGCCTGCGGCTCATTGAAATCGCCTGCGGCTCATTGAAATCGCCGCACAACACTGATGACTTTGCCGACAATGGAGACGTTGGAGTCGACTTTCACGGGAGAATAATTGGGATTGGCCGGTTCCAGATAATAATCGCTGCCGCGGCGGCCGAGGTTTTTGACAGTCGCCTCATCATTGATAAGGGCGACGATCGTTTCCCCGGTTTGGGCCACATTTTGTTTACGCACCAAAACCAGGTCGTTAGGCATGATGCCGGCCCCGGTCATGCTGTCGCCTTTGACGCGCAAGGCGAAGGTGCTTTCATCGGAGAAAACCAGACTGTCCAGATTCAAATACCCTTCAATCTCTTCCACAGCCAGATTGGGAAGGCCCGCCTGGACCCTTCCTAATATGGGGATGGAAAACAAGGCTTCGCGGATGAGTTCAATGGCCCGGGATTTGTTGGCGGCGACTTTGATGTATCCTTTATCAATGAGGGCGCGCAGGTAATCGCGCACCGTGCCGGTTGAAGAAAACCCGAAATGCGCCGCGATCTCGCGGATGGTCGGCGGCCGGTGGTCGTTCCTGACCGCCTTGTAAATGAATTTGAGGACTGCTTTCTGCTTTGCTGTCAGTTTTGGTTTATCCATAGGATTTCCTATATACCACACAGGCGTGCGGATAGTCAAGAACATCTTAACATAAAATTGATCGGCCCGTATTGCTTTCCGATAACTTTCAAAATCATACGATGAGTCATCACTCCAAAATAAGTTCTATATGATAATCACCCTCTTCCAGGATGACCTTATCTTTTCTAATGTCGACAACTCTCCCGCCTTGTATCCGGCTGCCGACGGCTACAATTTCATCGTTAATAATCGCCGTGGGCGTTACGTCATCCCAAAGTATCCCGCTAAGGTGCAACTCTTGTGACGATCCGGAAGTTGTAACCGGCTGTTTTGAAAAAGGGTCTCTCCCGAACTCCAGGTCCCTGGTCTCGTTAACCAACTTTGCATAAAGGCTTTCTTCTTTTATTCCCTCTGCCCCCTCCGGGACGGTAACCTTTGATTGGGAAACCGCATTTTCGACCACCGCAGGCTGGTTTTGTCTTTTACCGCTCATGGCGCGCGCCAAAAGAACGGATAATATAATGATCAAAACGCCCGTAATACCCAGCTGAATTTTATCTTTTTCCATATTCAGGACAATAGATATAAATTAAGTTCCAGAATGATCCTCAAGTCTGATGCCGTTCCTGATTCTTTGCGTATTTTTAATTTCTCAATCGTAACATAGGCCGGCAAAGATTCGTTCAAAATTTCTATATATTGCCCCAAGTCTTTATAACTGCTTGTCAACTCAATCGAAACAGGTAATATCCGGCAAATTTTTTCCTCCATGCCTACGCTTTTATTTTCGACGTCGAGGAATTCCGTTTTAGGCCGGGATTTCATGGAGATAATAGAGATGCCGCGCGCCCTGGCAAATTCAGAAACCAGCCTTAGGGCCTCCTCCTCCCGGGAGGGAAATTTCATGTCTAATTTACTGTGTCTATCTTTTAATAATTTTATACCCTCGGTAATCGATGGCCCGCCGCCTACAGCAGCCTCAATTTGCTCTATCTGATTCTGCGCAACCATCAACTCGTTCTTTAACAGGCCGACCTTCCGCAAGGTGGGCGCATAAATAAAAACCCCCGTCAAAACCGCCAGCAGCATAACGACAGCGGCTATACCGACCATTTTCTTTTGCGATGGGCTGATGTCTTTCATTGAAAATCGACCACCTGTCATTCGACTAATAGCCAAGCTCGACTGAAATTTCGAATTTCTGGACCGGTTCCGCCCTCTGCGATGAGACCAGGCCGACTTCATCAAAAAATGGCGACGATTCCAGCCGCTGCATAAAATTGATTAATATTTCTTCCGCGACATTCTCGACGGCCGAGATCGTACCTTTTAACGTCAGGTCATGCCTGCCCTGGTCCAAAGACAGTTCCTCTAAAACAAGTTCCGGAGGCACGAACACGCTAATAACCTTTAAGACTCCGGCCACCGGGGTCCTTTTCTCCCGGATTTTTTCCACCAAATCTTCCTTAAGTTGAATCTTGCTCCTTAATTCATTAATTTCAGCTATCGCCTTCAAATGGACCTGGGCATTTTTAACTCTATTTTTATAATCATGAACCTGAAATTGGGCGCTCAATAATAAAAGAAAGAAAATGGCTGCTCCGGTCATGGCGGATAATCGCAGAACCATCCTTTGGATTTGTTCTTCTTTTTTTGCCCTTACCTTCGGCGGCAACAGATTAATGGCGCCGGGACCGCTGAAGGCGGCACCCAAAGCATTGATAATTTTCTTCTGATCACTTTCAGCTAACTTCTCTTTATTTAAAATTTGCACATCGACACAGGCGGGCAATAACAAATAGGACACGGGGAGATCCAGTTCCTTGCCCAAATATTTATCCAAATTCTTTAAATGGGAACCTCCTCCCGCAAGATATAACGAAGCCGGCGCTTCTGAATTAAAATTTGACGCGAAATACTGAAATGAAAATTTCAGATCTCTCACCAGCGCCTCTAAAAGGGGCCTCAGCAAGGATATGACCTGGGTTGCCTGAACCTTATCTTGCACAACCTGCTTTTCATCTTCGGGGATCCCGAAGGTGTTTTCTATATTCTCCGCCTCATCGCGGGAAAGCTCGATCTTGCCTTCGCCGGATACAATCACTTCAGTTAAAGACTGCGTGAGCTTCTCCCAGGAAATAGGCAGTCGGCGGACAAAATTTAATTTGTTATTCGAATAAATGCTCAAAGTCGATCCCTTGTAATCGACATCTAAAACGGCCGATACCTTCGGGTTGTTCGGGACATACGGCAGCAAATTGGCGTAATTAAAAGAACTGCCGGTTATGCCCAATGGATCGAGATTACATTTATTAACGATCAATAAATAATGATCTATGATTTCCTTCATCGCTACAATAAAAATCATACCTCTATTCTTGGTGCCTTCTTCATCGACATAATCGCCCACAAACTGCCAGTCGATAACGCTTTGCTCCAAATCAAAGGGGATAACATCCCGTAGTTTCCATTTCGCCGCGCCGCGGATCTCCTTTTCCGGAATAAACGGCATCGTAAGAAACTTGATCACAACGGAATCCACATCCGAGATGCTTAACAGGACATCTTTTTCTTCAATGGAATTCTTCTCAAGAAAGGCTTTGATAAAGTTAACGGCCGTTTCCTCATTTCTTGCTCCGGCCGGCAAAACTTTTTGGATATCATACGCCAACAGTTTCAGGCCATCGCCCGACGACTCGACATAAATAATCCCGGTCAGCGCCTGGCTGAAATCAATGGCCAGGAATTTTTGCGGCTTCCTGCCAAAAAGCGCCAGGAATTCCAGCATTGTGTTTTTAAACTTTATAGCAAAGGTAGTTTTCATGTCACTGAAACTTCTTAACGGCAATGGAAGAGCTTTGTTCTGACCGGCCCTCCCAATCGGCCGATAAGCCGGAGCCTGAAATGGCAATCAAGACGGTTTCGATCCGCCGGACATCAGCCGCGACAGCCGTTGCGCCGTTACTGCCATCAAAATAGGTGAATAAACTTCCATTTTTTCCTGTCACCGTTACTCCTGCTGCGGGAATGTAATAAGGGATCAGCGCGTCCGCCCCGCCGTTGACCGAACGATAAAGTTTATTGTCGGCCAGGAAGTACCGTAGGGACTGGTTATCCTGGTTATTAAAAGTGACTTCGTTGGGCTGGATATTTGTTATGTCCCGGCTAAAACGCAGCCCCTGGGCCTGGCTGTCCCCCTCGAGCATGATATCTAAAGCGTCGGCGGCGAGCATATCCATATTCAGCTGTTTGGGGATAAATATCGAACTCTGGACCAGATATTGCATCAGAAATGATCCCGGAAGCGCGATGATGCCGATGATGACCATCACCATGACCAGCTCAATTAATGTAAACCCTGCCTGACCGGCAGGCAGGCCTCTTCTCATTTTATATCCCATAGGTAATATTCTTTGTCACATACGTGACTAAACTGACCAAAACCGCGGCGTCGCCGGATCTTTTTACATCCACCACAATTTTCTTCATGCTTTCAGCCGCGGCCTCGTCCCCTTGGGCGTAAGTCACCGTCCTGGTCACGTCATAATTGGTTCCCTGGTAAGGAGAAAAACTGCCGCTAACTATATTGTTATAACTTAAATTGTTGACCTTTTCTATCTCCAATCGCGCTAAATTGACCGCCGCGGTATAGTCCTGTGACTGTACGACGCTTTCCAGATGCTGGCTGATCAGCAGCGACAAAGGAATGGCCACGATGCTGACCACCACAACGGTCATGATGAGCTCAACGAGGGTGAAGCCCCGTAAATTATTGCATTTGGGTGGCGATCTCACGGTAATCCACGACCTTGCTGGTATTGGCATTATACTCTGCCTGGATTGTTCTGTATAGACTCGATCCCGTCTTTTTCCCGGAGGCTTTGACGGTAAAACGAAAGTTATCCGAATTCGGCCAAAGAGTGACCATCCGCGTCGAATTGTCCGACAGATAATACGTGGCCGTCAATGTGAGGCTGCCGATTTGCATATCGCCATTAAAAACCAGTCTATTGTCGGTCAGCCCTGCAGGATTAATGCTGAAGATGTCGGGAATCATATCCACGGGTTGTCCCGAGGTAACACTTCCGCTCCAAACTGAACTCCCGTTAAGCCAGATTTCCGTTAAATTGCGGCCAGGTGTCGTCCAAGTGACCGCCATCTGAGTCATCGTGAGCGTCCGGGTGCCCGGATCGATCGCGCTTTTAATACGCCCGTAATCCAGCCGACGTGGAACAACTGCGGGTCGAAAAATAAACGTCCCTGTCTGGGTTTCTTGACCACTGGCAACCGCAGCAAGCTTAGCCGTTCCCGTGGCTGTTCCAGCGCTGGCCACCGTTTGAGACATGACATTCAACAATCCGCCAACGTCATTAGCCCTATTGGCCCAAGAACTTCCGACTTGAGTCGTTACCGTATCCGAATTTAGCGACCACGCGCCCAAGGCAAACGCACCGGGAGTCACCGTTGTTACTAAAGGAAGGGCGGGACCGTTGTCGTTCTGTAGGTATCCCCATTGCCCTGTTCCAGAAGAAAAACCAACATCTTCAGGGGTTGTTTGATCGATACCGGAAAGCGACCCTGTCCAATACCCGAATGTTTCACTGGTGCCATTGGAGTCAAAAGTATACGTTGCCGGCTCGCCGGCGGCATTGGTTATTTTCTTATAAAAAGTTCC
>MHGM01000085.1:242-403 GCA_001805565.1 Omnitrophica WOR_2 bacterium RIFCSPHIGHO2_01_FULL_52_10 | reverse complement strand
CGGCTCGCCGGCGGCATTGGTTATTTTCTTATAAAAAGTTCCGCCATAAACGTCGTTTTCTAACGTCGTGCCAAGCTGACCGCCGGTCGTCCAGCCCAACGGCGGAGCAACGCTGGCACCAACGGTGGCCGCTTTTTTCCCAATGATGCAAACCAGATAAT
>MHGM01000085.1:0-193 GCA_001805565.1 Omnitrophica WOR_2 bacterium RIFCSPHIGHO2_01_FULL_52_10 | reverse complement strand
AGCGTTGGTCGTCCCGTTTCCAGTCGTAGCGCTTCTTATAGCTATGGTATCGTAAGTGGCAGTAGACCAGCTGCCCGCATTGGTATCGACCATCAAAAAATCGGAATCAAAGTCCAGACTGGAAGTTCCGCCGATGACAAAAGAGCTGGCGGCATCTCCTGGAATGATCGTTGTCCCCGGGGTGAAGTACGCA
>MHGM01000084.1:8884-9804 GCA_001805565.1 Omnitrophica WOR_2 bacterium RIFCSPHIGHO2_01_FULL_52_10 | reverse complement strand
GGTTCTGGGAAAAGGTTGCCTGATTTATCCAAATGTTACGATCCGTGAACGCGTTACCGCAGGTGACCGCGTGATCATCCACAGCGGCACGGTTGTCGGGTCGGACGGGTTTGGTTATGTCTGGGCCGACGGAAAACACGAAAAAATCCCGCAGATAGGAACAGTGGTCATCGAGGATGACGTGGAGATCGGGGCGAATGTCACCGTCGACCGGGCGCGTTTTGATAAGACGGTTATTGGCGAGGGGACCAAGATCGATAATCTGGTCCAGATCGCGCATAATGTCATCATGGGAAAGCATTGCATTATCATTTCGCAGGTGGGTATCTCCGGAAGCGTGGTTATCGGCGAAGGTGCTATCCTGGGTGGACAAGTGGGAGTGCATGGCCACCTGACTATCGGGAAAGGCGTTATAGCGGCCTCCCGCGCGGTGGTCACAAAATCGATCGCTCCCGGGCAGAAGATCTCCGGGTTTCCCGCCCGGGCGTTTCTTGCCGAACAAAGGTTTCAAGCCGCGTTACGTCGTGTCCCGGACTATATTAAAATAATCCGCGGTCTGACCAAAAGGGTCGGAGAGCTCGAGAAGAAAGTAAAGAAAAATGGTTGAACAGCAAAAGACGATCAGGCAGGAATTTTCTCTCTCCGGGGTCGGGTTGCACACCGGCTGCAAGGTCAATATCCGGTGTAAACCCGCGCCCGTGAATTCAGGGATCAGCTTTATCCGTACCGACCTTCCCGGCCGGCCGGTCCTTAAGGTAGATCCATCGAATATCCATATCGATACGGGTATCCCGCGCTGCACCTCCATCGGCAAGGGGGATGTGGTGATCCATACGGTCGAACATTTCATGAGCGTTCTTTGCGGGTTTGGTATCAGCAATCTAACGGTTGAGATCGACGCTTTTGAACTCCCCGGGCTC
>MHGM01000084.1:5514-8810 GCA_001805565.1 Omnitrophica WOR_2 bacterium RIFCSPHIGHO2_01_FULL_52_10 | reverse complement strand
CTTTGAGGTCGTTGAGCCGATAGGGGTTGAATTAAACGGGTGTTCTATTTATGTGGTGCCGGACAAAGAATTCAAGATTTCCTATGTTCTGGATTATGATAATCCGGCTCTGAAGCCGCAATTTTTTAATGCCACGATCACGGCCGAAGTTTTTGAAGAAGCCATTGCCCCTGCGCGGACATTTTGTCTGGAGAGCGAAGCGGAAGAATTGCGGAAAAACGGGTTAGGGAAAGGGGCCAATTTTGATAACACGCTTGTCGTCGGCAAGAATGGCGTGATCAAGAACACCGTCCGTTTCCCGGATGAATTCGCCCGGCACAAGGTGCTGGACTTTATCGGGGATCTGTATCTTTTGGGAATGCCCATCCGCGGCCATGTCTTTGCGGTCAAAAGCGGGCATACCTTGAACATACAATTGCTCAAGAAAATTCAAGAGCAAAGGCAGAGGTATCAGAAAAAGAGCGCCGCAGCCGGCCTCGACCCGGCCGGCAGGCTCTCCCCTGACGGGG
This sequence comes from Omnitrophica WOR_2 bacterium RIFCSPHIGHO2_01_FULL_52_10, assembly GCA_001805565.1. Lineage (GTDB taxonomy): Bacteria > Omnitrophota > Gorgyraeia > Zapsychrales > Zapsychraceae > UBA10015. The sequence continues at coordinate 8,301 of MHGM01000084.1, read as the reverse complement.
ACCTCTGGCCTGCGGGAGGGGATCGAAAAGAGATCGATATCGACGGGATCATGCGCATCCTGCCGCACCGGTATCCATTTCTGCTGGTGGATCGCGTGATCGAGATCGAACGCGGAAAACGCGGAGTTGGCGTAAAAAATGTCACGATCAATGATAATTTTTTTCAGGGACATTTCCCTGCCCGGCCGGTGATGCCGGGGGTGTTGATGGTCGAAGCGATGGCCCAGACGGCCGGCGTTGTCATATTGACGGGTGAAGCGCATCGTGGTAAAGTAGCTTTCTTTTTGGCCATTGACAACGTTAAATTCCGTCGGGTCGTTGTCCCCGGCGATCAATTGGTGATGGAGGCAGAGGTCATTCGGGACAGACCCAAAACGGCCCAGGTACGGGCTGTTGCGAAGGTTGGCGAAGAGGTCGCCGCGGAGGCGGAAATGGTTTTTTCGTTTACGGACGCTTCCTATCTGGACTAATTTTTTGAGCGTCTATTTGACCTGAATCACGCCCGGGTGTAGTATATATGACAATGGAAAATATCAATATACACAAAACAGCGGTTATTCATCGGGATGCCAAACTGTCTTCCGGAGTGAGCGTGGGGCCGTATTCGGTTATTGAAGGCAGCGTTACGCTGGGGGACAATGTTCGTATTGGAAGCCATTGTGTCGTCACCGGCCAGACGACGATAGGCCGCAATTGCAAGGTCTATACCGGCGCGGTCATTGGCAGCGCCCCCCAGGATAAAAAATTTTCGTACGACGATAATGTTTTTTTGAATATCGGCGAGAATAACGTTATCCGTGAATATGTCACCATCAATCCGGGGACTCTCGATGGCGGCGGCAAGACCGTTATCGGCAGCAACAATTTGATTATGGCTTATTCGCACGTAGCCCACGATTGCATCATCGGCAATAATTGCGTGATGGCCAACGCCGCAACACTGGGTGGGCATGTGACCTTGGAGGACAGTGCTGTCATCGGCGGGTTGAGCGCCGTGCATCAGTTCGTCCATCTGGGAAGACTTTCCATTATCGGTGGATGTTCGAAAGTGGTGCAGGATGTTCTGCCGTTTTCGATGTGCGATGGCCATCCGGCGGCCGCGATCAATATCAACACGGTCGGATTAAAGCGCGCCCAGGTTTCGCCGGAGACGATTCAAAAAGTAAAAAAAGCATTCAGGATATTGTTTCGCCTCGGCCTAAGCCGGGCCCATGCCCTGGAAAAAATCGCGAATGAAATCGAGACCTGCCCGGAAATCGAGCACCTGGTATTTTTCGCGAAAACCTCAAAAAGAGGGTTGTGCTCCGCGCCCAATGTGCCATCGCCAAATCCCGACGATGACGTATGATTTTTATCCCCTTTGCGTTTTCCGCTTATGGACAAGAAAACTCTTGGCCTGATCGCCGGTAACGGAAAATTTCCACTGCTTTTCGCCCAAAAAGCCCGCTCCCAGGGATATTACGTCGTTGCCGCCGCCATCCGGGGAGACACTTCCTTTGCGTTGAGATTTTGTGTCGATCAATGGATGTGGTTTAAAGCCGGTGAATTGAAAAAGCTTTTCGCGTTTTTCGCGCAGGCGGGGGTCCGCGAAGTGATCATGGCAGGCCAGGTCAATCCGGATAATCTTTTCGAGAAAAACGTTGTCTTCGATAAGGAGTTTCAGAAAGTTTTTGACGCCATCCGCGACCGCAAGGCCGATACCATTTTTTCCGCCATCGCCGACAAGCTTCAGGCCCGGGGAATCCGGCTGGTTGATTCCACGTTCTTGCTCAAGGAATATCTGGCACCGAAGGGGACTTTGACGCGCCGCGCGCCCACGGAGCGGGAATTAGACGACATCGAATTCGGCAGGAACATCGCCAAGGCGATGGGTGGCATGGATGTGGGGCAGACGGTTGTCGTTAAGGAAAAGGCGATTGTCGCCATCGAAGCCATGGAAGGCACCGACCGGACCATCGCGCGCGGCGGTGGCATCGCCCGCGACGGGGCGGTCGTTGTCAAGATGAGTAAACCCAGCCAGGACCTGCGTTTTGATGTGCCGGTCGTGGGTCCGCGTACTATCCAAACGATGACCCGTGCCCGTGCCCGTTGCTTGGGAATCGAGGCGGGCAAAACACTTCTCCTTGACCGGGACCGCTGCGTGCGTCTTGCCAATAAAGCGGGGATCTGTATCGTAGCCGCGTAAGTCCAAGCCCGAATAATCTTTCGGGTCATTGACACCTTCTGACTTTTTCTATATAATCTTCCTATTCATTTATTTATAAATATTAGACATATTTAATTTCATGGAACTTGATGAAATAAAGCGAGTTAGGTTAGAAAAGCTCAATAACCTTAGAGCTGGAGGGTGGGACCCTTATGCAGGGGGGTTTCTCCCGTCGCATACAGTTGCCCAAGCGTTAGGAGCCTTTAGTGAGGGGCAAGAAGTTGCTTTGGCCGGCCGGCTTATTGCCAATCGCAGTCATGGCAAAGTTGTCTTTGCCGACATCCAGGATCAAACCGGGAAAATGCAGCTTTTCATCAAAGCGGATGCTTTAAACATCATCAAGGATCTGGATATCGGGGATATCATCGGCGTTAAAGGGGCTTTGTTTAAAACCAAGACGGGACAAGAAAGCGTGCGCGTGGCCGAGATCCAGGTTTTATGCAAATCGTTGATGAGTTTACCGGAGAAATGGCACGGGCTCAAGGACGTTGAGACCAGATACCGTCAAAGGTACGTTGATCTCATCGTTAACAAGGAAGTCCGTGATCTATTTATCAAGCGCAGTCAGATCGTCCGGTCTA
>MHGM01000084.1:3091-5427 GCA_001805565.1 Omnitrophica WOR_2 bacterium RIFCSPHIGHO2_01_FULL_52_10 | reverse complement strand
AGATGAATCGCAATTTTCGTAACGAAGGGATTTCCACGCGGCACAATCCGGAATTTACCATGCTCGAGGTCTACCAGGCTTACGGGAATTATGAGGATATGATGAAATTGACCGAGGACCTTATTAGCAGTCTGGTCAAGGAAATGAACGGTTCGTATCAATTCACGTACCAGGGTAAGACCATCGATTTTACACCGCCGTGGGAGTGCCGGTCGTTCGCCAGGATTGTCGATGAGAAATTTGGTATAAAGCCCGCAGATGATGCCCAGGCAATGTTAAAGAAATTGGACAAGCATAAAGCGCATTCGATCAAAAAAGACGACCGGCTGACGCGTTCCGGCGTCATGAAGATCGTCGAAGAAATGCTGGAGGAAGAGGAAATTGTCAATCCGGTATTCTTTACGGAATATTTTACGTTCCTGTGTCCTTTGGCCAAAACGATGCCGGAGAATCCAGCCATTTCCCAGCGTTTTGAAGTTTTTATCGGTGGGTTAGAAATCGGTAACGCGTACTCCGAGTTGAATGATCCCATTGAACAGCGCAGACGATTGAGTGAGGATTTAGAAGACGATACAGAAACCGGCAACAGAAAGGTCGATGAGGATTTTTTGCATGCCTTGGAATACGGGATGCCGCCGGCCGGCGGGCTGGGGATCGGGATCGACCGGCTGGTCATGCTTTTGACCGACGCGGCGTCCATCCGGGATGTTATTTTATTCCCGCTTCTTAAACCCGAGGGACATTAAGATCATATGAACTACGAGAACTGGATCAGTTACCGGTACCTGATCGCGAGCAAGGGAAGGTTTCTGACCTTTTTAAACGTGATCTCCGTAGGCGGTGTGGCGATCGGCGTGGCGGCCTTGATCGTGGTGACGGGGGTGATGACCGGTTTCGGCAATAATCTGCGCGAGAAGATCATCGGCACGACCCCGCACATCATGATCGAGACCGAAGGCGGTGTGCAGGATTTTGCGTCGGTCCAGAAAAAAATCAGTGGGCTGGACGGGGTCCAAGGGTCTTCCCCGTATATCCAGGGCAATGTTTTTCTGGAAAATGGCAGCCAGGTGGTCGGCCTGGTCGTGCGCGGCATTGTTCCGGAAACGGAAAAGAAGATCACCAGCGTCGATAAATATCTGGTCAAAGGCGATTTTGCCGCCCGGGATACCGATGGCGTCATTGTCGGCAGTGAGCTCGCCAGGTATTTCGGATATTCGCTGGGGGATACAATCCATATTATCGCGCCTGGATCGGGCATCGCCGGCACGGGCTGGAAACAGAATCTGAAAATAGCCGGTATATTCACAACGGGGATGGTGGATTACGACACGAACCTGGTCATCGTGCACCTAAAAAAGGCCCAGCAAATATTTCATTTGGCCGGCAATACGGCCAGCGGGATCGGAGTCAGGGTTGATAATCCCAATAAAGTCGATCTGGTCCAGAGCTCCATTCATGGCTTGATCGGCTATGGGTTCGTCGTCAAAACGTGGATTGACATGAACCGTAACCTCTTTGACGCTTTAATTCTGGAAAAATGGGGGTTGTTCCTCGTTTTGACGCTGATGGTGGTGGTCGCTTCGTTTAATATCATCAGCACTCTTATCGTAACCGTAACGAGCAAGGTCCATGACATCGGGATCTTGCAGTCCATCGGCGTGCCCAAAAGTTCCATAAGGAGGATTTTCACCAGGCAGGGGATTTTTATCGGTTCCTTGGGGACCCTTTTGGGGGTTTTTGCCGGCGTGGGATTAAGTTACTTTTTACGGACATACGTCCAGGTTCCCAGGGAGATTTATTCGATCGACCACGTGCCGGTTGAGCTGCAGTTTTCCGATATGTTGGCCATCATTATCGCCGCGATGGTAATTAGTTTCCTGGCCACGATTTACCCGGCGGCGAAGGCGGCGAATTTGCAGCCGGTGGAAGCGTTGCGATATGAGTAGCCCTGGGGTATTGCTGGAGGCGGCCGGCATCCATAAATCGTATCGCACGGCTAATACCACTTTACACGTTTTGAAGGGAATTGATGTGACCATTGGCGATGGCGAGATCGTTTCGCTGGTTGGGCCGTCGGGAGCGGGGAAATCGACCTTGCTGCATATTCTTGGCGGGCTGGATGTCCCCGAAAAAGGGACGGTGACGCTGCAAGGCGAAAATATTTACAGCCTCGGCGACGCCCAGCGGGCGAGGGTCCGCAACAGCAAGATGGGATTTATTTTCCAGTTCTATCATTTGCTTCAGGAATTTACGGCGCTGGAAAATGTCTTGCTGCCGGCGTTGATCAAGTCTAATGAGCGAAACAGCGCCCGGCTGGAATCACAGGGGAAAGCTTT
>MHGM01000084.1:727-3012 GCA_001805565.1 Omnitrophica WOR_2 bacterium RIFCSPHIGHO2_01_FULL_52_10 | reverse complement strand
AATTGTCAGGCGGCGAGCAGCAGCGCGTGGCGGTCGCCCGGGCCCTGATCAACCGGCCCGCCATTATTTTCTGCGATGAGCCCACGGGAAACCTGGATTCGCAGACGGGCAAGGAGATTATCGGGCTCTTAAAGGAGTTGAATACTCAAAATAAACAGACCTTTGTGATCGTGACTCATGATGAGCAGATTGCCCGCATGAGCCACCGGATCATCCAGATGCAGGACGGGAGGCTGAAATGAAAATTTATATCAATGGCAAATTTGTTTCACGTAAAGACGCGAAGGTGTCCGTCTTCGATCATGGGCTCCTTTATGGCGACGGGGCCTTTGAGGGCATCCGGTCGTATCAAAGGCGCGTGTTCAAGCTGGAAGATCATATGGACCGTCTCTATGAAACGGCCCACACACTGATGATCCAGATCCCGCTGACCAAAAGTCAGATGATGGCGGCCATCGTGGCGACGCTTCAAAAGAATAATATCAGTGATGGTTATATCCGTGTCATCGTCACCCGCGGTGAAGGGGACCTGGGGTTGGACCCGCGCAAATGTTACGGTAAACCCAATGTGATCATCATCACAGATAAGATTACGCTTTACGCCAGGGAACTGTATAATAAAGGCATGGCGATCATCACGGTGCCTACCGTGCGCAATAATCCCGAAGCGCTCAATCCGCGGTTAAAATCGCTTAATTATCTCAATAATATCCTCGCCAAGATTGAAGCAAACAACTCCGGTTATGCCGAGGCGATCATGCTGGACCATCAAGGGTACGTGGCCGAATGCACGGGGGACAATATTTTTATCGTCAAACACGGCGTGTTGTCTACCCCCAGCCAGGGGCGGCTGCAAGGGATCACGCGCGATGCGGTGATGGTCCTGGCGAAAAACAGCAAGATCGTCGTGGAAGAGCGGTTCATCACCCGCCATGAAGTGTACACGGCGGAGGAATGTTTCTTGACCGGAACGGCCGCCGAGATCATCCCGGTTGTCAAAGTCGACGGCCGGGCAATCGGTACGGGCAAGCCCGGCGCGATGACGCTCAAGATGATCAAGATGTTCCGGGCGCTAACGGGCCAAAGCGGCGTTAAATATTAAATGAAAGGGATTCCCCGGTCATGATGTGCGATATTTGCGGGAAGAAAAAAGCGACGGTCCACCTGACGGAGATCGTTGATGAACAGATGTCGGAAATGCATCTGTGCGAGGAATGCGCGCGCCAGAAAAGCGTCCAGATGGAGCAGCAGTTCGGTCTGGCGGATCTTTTGGCGGGGTTGGCCGATTTCGGCAAGACTGCCGGCGGTGAGGCCGAGAAGGTCGATCTGCAGTGTCCCAACTGCGGCATGACGTACGAGGAATTCCGGAAATTCGGTCGTCTGGGCTGCAGCGAATGCTACGAGGCATTCAAGATGTATTTGACGACACTTCTTAAAAAAATCCATGGTTCCAATCAGCACTTGGGGAAAATGCCCGTTCGGATGCCACAGGCGGAAAAAAAGCGCATTGAAAGTCTCCAGGAATTACGCAACCAGTTGATGCAGGCCATCCAGATGGAAGACTTTGAAAAGGCCGCGCATCTGCGCGACAAGGTACGGGAAGTGGAAAAGCTCGAGAAGAAAGAAAACGACAAGAAGGAAAAAAAGAAATAAACCGCTATGGAATTTAACGACTTTGTACATAGCACCGGACAGTGGTTAATGGGTACGGGCACCAACGCCAATATCGTGATGTCTTCACGTATCCGTTTGGCGCGCAATTTGGTGAAAAAGCCTTTCCCCAACAAGGCCCGGAAAAAAGACCTGGTAGATATCATGGGGATGATTCAGGATACAATCGCGCAGAATGATTATTTCAAGAATTCATTGTTTGTCAAGATCAGCGAACTGGATAACGTCGACAAGCAATTCCTGATCGAACGGCATTTGATGAGCCATGAGCATGCCGCCAATCCCGAAGGCAAAGCCCTGGTTGTTTCCAAGGAAGAGGTCCTTTCGGTGATGATCAACGAGGAAGATCACATGCGCATCCAGGTCTTGAAATCCGGTTTTGACCTGGATGAGACCTGGAAGATCGCTGACACCATCGATGATTCTCTCGCCCAGAAATTGGATTTCGCGTATTCCGGCAGCTGGGGGTATTTGACCGCCTGCCCGACGAATACGGGAACGGCGATGCGCGGCTCCGTAATGCTGCATCTGCCGGCGCTCGTGATGACCAAACAGATCAGCAAGGTCTTGAACGCCATCTCGAAACTTAATTTCGCCTCGCGCGGTTTTTACGG
>MHGM01000084.1:0-715 GCA_001805565.1 Omnitrophica WOR_2 bacterium RIFCSPHIGHO2_01_FULL_52_10 | reverse complement strand
GGCGAGCGGCAACTTTTACCAGATCTCCAACCAGGTCTCGATGGGGCACAGCGAGCAGGACGTTATTCAAAACATCCGTGGCCTTATCTGCCAGGTCATTGAGCAGGAGGAACAGGCCCGGCAGGCGTTGATCTTGCAGAACCGTCCTGTCTTGGAAGATAAAATTTTCCGTTCGTACGGGGTTTTAAAAAACGCGCATATCATCTCCAGCCAGGAGACGGTAGAGTTGCTTTCGATGGTGCGCGTGGGGATCGATCTTAATATTATCAAAAATGTCGACCGTCATGCCATCAATGAGCTGTTTTTGATGATCCAGCCGGCCCATCTGCAGAAGCTTGATGGGAAGAAATTGTCGTCGGCTGAACGGGACACCAAAAGAGCTAGTCTTATCCGCGAGAAATTAGGAGGGTAGTATCATGTTCAACAGATTCACCGAAAGAGCGCGCAAAGTGATCGTTTACGCCAAGGAAGAGGCGCGGCGTTTTAATCATGATTATATCGGCACGGAACATCTTTTGCTGGGACTTGTCCGCGAAGGCGAAGGTGTGGCCGCCGCTGTGCTGCAGAAATTGGGCATTGACTTGGAGACTATACGTATCGAAGTCGAGAAGATGGTCCAGCCCGGTCCGCAGACGCAGGTGCTGGGGGACATCCCTTTTACGCCGCGTTCCAAGAAAGCGCTGGAACTTTCCGCCGAGGAAGCGCGGGCGCTGGG
>MHGM01000083.1:5377-5555 GCA_001805565.1 Omnitrophica WOR_2 bacterium RIFCSPHIGHO2_01_FULL_52_10 | reverse complement strand
AGGAACCTTTAACATTTTCCAACATATTCCAACCTTTTGCAACTTTTTCTAACTTTTGATTCGATTTCGGATTCAGCATTAGGAAAACATGAACACCACAATGATCGCCACACGCGACGGGTTCGGCGAGGAACTGGTCCGACTTGGCAAAACCAACGAAAAGATCGTCGTCGTTTCC
>MHGM01000083.1:5015-5201 GCA_001805565.1 Omnitrophica WOR_2 bacterium RIFCSPHIGHO2_01_FULL_52_10 | reverse complement strand
CATGCTGCGGATGGACCTGTGCTACAACAACTGCAACGTGAAAGTTATCTGTTCCCATGCCGGCTTGACGGTCGGCGAAGACGGGGCGTCCGCGCAATGTCTGGAAGACCTGGCGCTCATGCGCGTATTACCCAACATGACGGTCATCTGTCCGGTGGACACCATCGAAGCGCAAAAAGCGACCCG
>MHGM01000083.1:4884-5006 GCA_001805565.1 Omnitrophica WOR_2 bacterium RIFCSPHIGHO2_01_FULL_52_10 | reverse complement strand
CGATACAAAAGGTCCGATGTACCTGCGCACCAGCCGGGCGGCCTTGCCCGTACTTACCAAAGAATCGGATCCATTCAAAATCGGCAAAGCCAACATCCTGCGCGAAGGCAAAGACGTGACGA
>MHGM01000083.1:2255-4836 GCA_001805565.1 Omnitrophica WOR_2 bacterium RIFCSPHIGHO2_01_FULL_52_10 | reverse complement strand
CGCCAGGGTCGTGAACATGCACACCATCAAACCCATCGATGAAGATATGATCATCCGCTGCGCCAAAGAGACGGGGACAATCGTCAGCGCCGAGGAGCACCAGATGTACGGCGGGCTCGGCAGCGCGATCGCCGAAGTCCTCGTCAAAAACCATCCCGTCCCCATGGAAATGGTGGCGGTGCGCGACACCTTTGGCGAATCCGGTCCGCCGCAGGAATTGCTTAAGGCCTATCATCTCAAAGACGTCGACATCGCGGCCGCGGCAAAGAAGGCGATCGGACGTAAAAACGCCGGTGCACACAATAAAAAATGGTAAAAATGGTAATGTTTGTAAGGGCATGATATACTTTTAATGTCAAAAGCCACAGGAGCATGAGTAATGACAAAAAAAAGGTATCAAATTAACGTGAATCTTCCCGTCCAGATTATCAAGGAGGGAAAGATTTTTGTTGCGTATTGCCCCGTCCTGGATATCGCCACACAAGGGAATACCTACGAAGAAGCTCAAGAGATGTTTAATGAGCTGGTCAGGGTATTTATCGACGATCTGATCGAGAGGGGGACCTTTGAGAAAGTCCTTTTAGACCTTGGGTGGAAGAAGGCTTCTCACGGCAGACGCTGGGAATTGCCTGAAAGACAATTTATCAGCGAAACACATCAAGAAGTCAGCATTCCATGTCCCGCCTGATACCTGTTCACTACGGTAAATTTTGCAAGTTTCTGGAATATGTCGGCTGTGAATTCATCAGAAAAACCGGCAGTCATCTTGTCTACAGAAGAAATGATTTGCCCAGATCAATAGTCATCCCTGAACATAAAGAATTATCAATGACCGTTATCTTTTCGAATCTCAAGACGCTGGGAATATCCAAAGAGAAATACCAGGAGATAATGGAGAGGATAAAATAATCTGACATGACCAAAACGACCCTCCAGCAGTTGGCCGATTACGGACAAAGCGCGTGGCTGGATTATATCAGCCGTCCTTTGCTGGAAAGTGGTAAATTGAAAAATTTAATTGCGCAAGGATTGCGCGGCATGACTTCGAATCCATCAATTTTCAACCAGGCCATCAGTTCCAGCAACGACTATGACTCGAAAATTATGCGACTAAAAGGGAGGGGCAAATCCTCCTTCGAGATTTACGACGCGCTGACCATTGCCGACATCCAGGATGCCACGGACCAGTTCAAGTCGGTCTATACGGCGACCAAGGGGCTGGATGGTTACGTGAGCCTGGAGATCAATCCCAAGATCGCGCATAAAACCGACGAACAGATCACCGAAGGCCTGCGATTGTTCAAAGCGGTCGGTCGGCCCAATCTGATGATCAAGGTCCCCGCCACTCCCGAGGGTTTTAAGGTCGTGGAAGAACTCACCGCCAACAGCGTCAACGTCAATACGACGCTGATCTTTTCGGTAAAACAATACGAACGCACCGTGGAAGCTTATTTTGCCGGCCTCACCCGCTTGCTCAAGAATAAGGGAAGCGCCGATCAAGTCCATTCCGTGGCCAGCGTTTTTGTCAGCCGCATCGATACGATGATCGATGACATTTTGGAAAAGCATGCTGATGCCAAAAATCTACAATCATCAAAAGGAAAGGCCGCGGTCGCCAATTGTCGTATCATTTTCGAGCGCTACCACAAATTCGTCAATTCTCCGGCTCACGAAACGCTCGCCGCGCAGGGAGCGAACATGCCGCGCGTCCTGTGGGGCTCGACCAGCACCAAGAACCCGCAATACCGCGACATCAAATACGTGACAGAACTGATCGCCCGCCCGACGGTCAATACGCTTCCGGAAAAGACATTACTGGCGTTCCTGGACCACGGAAAAGTTCAAGAGGCCTTGGGGGCATCATCCGGCGACGCCGCAAAAATTCTATCCCAATTAAAGTCGCTGGGAATTGACATTGACCAGGTTTGCCAGGATCTTTTGCGCGATGGCGTGAAAGCATTTGCCGACGCCTTTGAAGCGCTGCTCAATGCGATCGAAAAAAAAGCAGCTGCCTTAGTCAATCGGTAATAGGGAGATGGTTGCGTTATCGGATGACAATGAATCGGATAGCCCATGCGCTAAGCAACCAAAATTTTATAAAAAATTCTCTTTAAAATCAAGAGAGCATATCAAATGAATATCTCACCTGATAAAAAATTATTTTGGTTTCTTAAGGACAATGCTTCTTTAGATCTGGCCAATGCCGCGGACCTGGAGCTGTATGTGCAGCAGGTATTAACCCGGGGAAGGATGGCGGATGTCAAAACCCTTTTAACCACAGTTGATTTTAAGCGGTTCCAGCAAGTGTTCTTGGAGATCAAACGATTCTTTCCCCGGGAAGTGCGAACATTTTGGGAGGATTTCATTGAAAGTTATTAATTCAGTTCAAGAGAAAATCCTCAGCCATTTCGGTGAAGTCAAAGATAGCGGTCAGCTTTATTTAACCGGCGGCACTGCTCTGGCGTATTTTTATTTAAAGCACCGGCAAAGTAACGACCTCGATTTTTTTACTTCCGTAGAGGAGATTATTGATCCTTTTAGTCATCAACTTGAAAAGCATCTGGCCGCCAAAGGATTTGAA
>MHGM01000083.1:386-2208 GCA_001805565.1 Omnitrophica WOR_2 bacterium RIFCSPHIGHO2_01_FULL_52_10 | reverse complement strand
GCTTAAAAGACAAACCACTCTCATTCATTTAGCTTTAGATTCAACGTTTCGTTTCGAACCTGCTAAAGAGTTTCCCGATTATCCCCGTTTAAAGGTTGATAACTTGACGGATATCGCGTCAAACAAACTCTTGGCGTTATTCGGCCGGGCGGCCCTAAGAGATTTTATTGACGTATATTTCTTGATTCAAAAAGGGCATTTCCAGAAAAAGCCGCTCATGGAAGCAGCCCTTCACAAAGACCCCGGCTTTGATTTGTATTGGCTCGGGGTGGCGTTTGAACGCATTCACACCTTCAATACAGATTCTCCCGAGATGTTATTGCTCCTGGAGCCAATTAAACTTAAAGAATTGGAAAAATTCTTTGATGAATGGCGAAGTGAGATCGTTAACGAGTTAAAATCATAAGTGTCATATGGAAAGGGTTTAACGATAATAATCATGACCACGCAACCTAAAGTCCTCATCTTCGAAAATTCGTACATCCTCGCCAATTATCTGCTGAAACTCTGGCAGACGATCGCCCAGCAAGCAATCGCTGACCACAGCCAGTTTAACGCCGCGCTCTCCGGAGGCCGCACCCCGGCTGAATTTTATTGCCGGCTTTCAACCCTCGATGATGACGCCTTGTGGCAAAAAACATATCTCTTTCTAGGCGATGAACACTTTGTCCCCGCGGGAGACAAAGAAAATAATTTCCGGATGATCAAATCCAACCTGATCGATTATATCCACATCCCGCGCGCCAACGTTCACGCCATCCCGACGGATGTGGAGAACGCGGCGGTCGCGGCCGAGCATTTGAAACATGAACTGGTCGGACATTTTGCCTACCAGCGCAAGTCCCTGCCTGCCGGCAGGCAGGGACTGCCGACCTTCGATCTCGTCTTGCTCGGCGTGGGGGAGGACGGCCATACCGCTTCGCTTTTCCCGGGCATGGACAATATCGCTGATCCCAACCTCGTGACTGTACCCGTTTCCTTGCCGCATTTTAAAAACGACCGGGTCAGCATTTCACTTTCCGTCATTAACAACGCCCGTTATGTCATTTTCCTTGTCCTGGGCGCGGGCAAAAGCGAGATCCTGCACAATATCCTCGAAGAAAGTTTCGTTTGTCCCGCTTCCAACGTTGATCCCGCCAATGGAGAACTCATTTTTCTGCTGGACAAAGAAGCCGCCCGTAAATTATCCAAATCCTTTATCGGCGCCCACCAGCAAGACGCCCTTTCCCTCGATGCCACAGTTAAACAAGAATAAATTTTTCATTGTTTGACCATGGCAATCATGTATAATGGACATAATTTATCGTCGTGGAGCGGTCATAAGCATCTGAAGTAAAACCAATTTTATAGAGGATCAACGCCAATATGGATCCCTGGGGCCCCGTAGCACATTTGCCGCGGCAAAAAATATACGAACTGCAAAACCAAAAACTGCACCAGTTCATCAACCGTTATCTTTACCCTTTTAGTCCGTATTACCATCGCCTCTTCGACCAGAATAAAATCAATCCCAAAGATATCCGTACCGTTGCCGACCTGCGGCACGTCCCGTTTACTTCCAAGATGGATTTCATCGCCTCCGGCGGGACACGGGACGACGACCGTTTCAGGGAATTCATCCTTCAGCCCGACAAGGAAAAAATCCGCGCCGCGTGGCCGCCGGGCAAACTCGCGGCGCTCGCGCTCACCGCGGCGTTGCGGGGACAATCCGCCGTGGAAGACAAACTTATGGCGGAATTCAAGCCCAGCTTCATGACCTTCACAACGGGCACCACCAACCGTCCGGTACCATTTATGTACAGCAGCTACGATATCCGGAATC
>MHGM01000083.1:0-334 GCA_001805565.1 Omnitrophica WOR_2 bacterium RIFCSPHIGHO2_01_FULL_52_10 | reverse complement strand
GTCATGGGCACCGAAGGCAACATCGCGGTCATCGGGAAAATGAAACCGGCCGTGGTGCTGGGGGTCCCCAGCTACATTTACCATATCCTGCGCGAGGCCGTTGAAAAAAAATGTGATTTTCATTTTATTCAGAAGATAGTGCTCGGGGCCGCGCGCGTCACGCCGGCGTTCAAAGCGAAAGTCGTCGAACTGCTGGCCGCGATGGGGGCCAAGGACGTCGCGGTCTTCGGGACCTACGGGTTCACGGAAGCCCGCTCGGCGTGGGCCGAATGCCCGGCGGGTCCGCAAGGTTCCAGCGGCTATCACCTTTATCCGGATAAAGAGATCTTTGAGA
>MHGM01000082.1:3517-8007 GCA_001805565.1 Omnitrophica WOR_2 bacterium RIFCSPHIGHO2_01_FULL_52_10 | reverse complement strand
TAAAATCAAATTCCAGCGGGTTCTCGGGATGGACGGTGATGCCGTTGATCAAGGCCGGCGTGAAGCCCGGCGTGGGCGCGACCATCGCCCCCGGCGCGGGGAGATTCAAAATTGTCTGCGGAGCCATCTGGGCAAAACCCGGCGGGAGGATTAAACTAAGAATAAAGGTAAAGGCGATAAAGGCGGATAAAATTTTGTGAGGTAATCCCGTGCTTCTTTTCTGGATTGAGATGATCATCGTTTCTCCTCCCTGTAAATCCGGGACTCATTAAGTCCGCCATTCCATTCAAAGCGGGATGGCGGGCAAGCGTTTTCTTTAAAAATATAGAGAAAGGATAACATATTTCCAACCGCTGTCAAGGGCAGGAGCCGACTTGTCTATAAACGATAACTTATTGGGATAACTAAAGATAAGATGGTGAGAAAATTATATCTTGTGTTCAGAGAGAAAATGCTCTGCTTCCAGGGCGGCCCGCCCCGCCAACAGCGGGGCGAGGCTCGCCTAACTAGCGTGCTCAGACAAATATCTCTCTGCTTCTATGGCGGCCATGCAGCCGGAGCCGGCGGCGGTCACGGCCTGGCGGTAGACCTTATCCTGCACGTCGCCGCAGGCGAAGACGCCTTCGACGCTGGTCCTGGTGGTGCCGGGGACGGTTTTGATGTAGCCGACGTCGTCCAGATCAATCTGGCGGTTAAGGAAAGCGGTGTTGGGTTGGTGGCCGATGGCGTAAAAAAGCCCGCCGGCTTCAATGACGGATTCTTCGCCGGTTTTATTATTCTTGACCTTGACGGCCTCGAGTTTTTTCTCGCCGACGGCCGCCAGGGCGTTGGTGTTCCATTTGATTTCGATCTTTTTATCGGCGAAAACGCGCTCCTGCATCACCTTGGAGGCGCGCAACACGTCGCGGCGCACCAGCAAGATCACTTTGGCGGCATACTTCGTCAGGTATAACGACTCCTCGCCGGCGGTGTCGCCGCCGCCGATGACGACGAGGACCTTGCTGCGGAAAATGAGCAGCGCCCCGTCGCAGACCGCGCAGGCGGAAATCCCCTTTTGCCAAAGCTTCTCTTCACCCGGGATTCCCATGCGCTTGGCCGTGGCACCAGTGGCGATGATAATCGATTTTGTCTCAACGGATTTCGCGCCGCTAAAAACCCGGAAAGGACGCTGGCGCAGGTCAACCTTGTCCACCGTTTCGGTCAGAATCCGCGCGCCGCATTTGACGGATTGCTCGCGCATCCTGGCCATCAATTCCGGGCCGCTGACTCCAGCGGGGAAACCCGGATAATTTTCGACCTCGGTCGTTGTCGTCAACTGTCCGCCGGCGGCGACACCGCCGGCCATCATCCCTTCATACACCAGCGGATTCAGTTTCGCCCGGCCCGCGTAAATGGCGGCCGTGTGCGCGGCGGAACCGGAACCTATGATTACGAGATTTTCCATATATAGTCTTCAGTCGTCAGCTTTCAGACATCAGACTGAAGACTGACGTCTGATGTCTGACGACTTAACTAAATTTTATAACTATCCAGAATTCCCGCCCGGGACATGGGTTTGGCATTCACAATTCGTTGCCGGATCATCGCGTCGTAACAGGGTTTGTCCGGGTTACGGTAGAATAAGCCAAAATAGGCGCGCTGGCTGTTGGCGAGCCGGAACGCCTCTTCATGGTCCGTCGGGTCATGGGTGACGATCTCGGTCTTGTCGGCGAGGCGTTTGTCCGCGGGGATGCCCTTTTCATGCGTCAAAAACGAGAACCACGCGGAAGTTTTATTGTCGAAATTTTCAGGATCGAAATGCGGGCAGCGCTGCAGGACATGGACGAAGGAAAACCCTTTGTGCGCGTAGGCGACTTTGAGCGTATTGACCATGTGATCAGGCAGCCAGTCGGCGGTCGCGGCGACGAACGACGCGCCGATACCCAAGGCGAAACGGATCGGGGCGATCGGATCGAGCGCCGTCCCCTGGGGCTGGGTGTTAGTCGGGTGACCCTTGCGCGTCGTCGGGGACGATTGGCTCTTGGTCAGCGCGTAGAGCTGGTTATCGTAGAGAATAAAAACGCAATTAAAATTTTTGTGGATGCCGTGGACCAAATGGTTGCCGCCGATACTTAACGCGTCGCCGTCGCCGGCGTGGATAAAGAGCTTGAGATCCGGCCGGGCCAGCGCCACACCCATCGCGATCGTGATCGGCCGGCCGTGGATGGCGTGCACCCCGTAGGTATTGACATAAAACGGCACGCGGCCCGAACAGCCAATCCCGGAAACATTGACCGTCTCATGGGGCGGGATCTGCTCTTCCACCAAAAAACGCTTGAAGCCCATCAGAACACCGAAGTCGCCGCAACCCACGCACCAACGAGGGTTTTCAGTGTTGAGATCCTTGACCGTTAACGGCGCCCCTGCGGGCGCTTTTTCATGCAATTCCGGCATGGAACAACTCCTTGACTTTTGTCTCAATCGACCGCGGGGTGATCGGCCGGCCGGTAACGCGGGAGATGATCGCCTGCACATCAGCCAGCGTCTCGGCGCGCAGGATCATGGCCAAAGGCGGATGTTTATAGGGGTCTCCGTAAGCCAACTCCACGGTCACGACCTTTTTAAATCTGGAAAAAATCTCCTTAAGCATCAACGGCAAAGGGTTGACGAACCGCAGGCACATCCCCCCGACGGCCAGTCCCTGGTTCTGGCAGTAGGAAACAGCCTCCTCGACCGCCCCCTTGGCGCTCCCCCACCCGACGATCAACACATCGCCTTCCTCGCGTCCGCCGAAAAGTTCCGGTTTTTTGAGCGCCCGCTGCACGCAATGGACCTTTTCGTTACGCACCGCGTGCGAACGCTGGCTCGCCTTGGAGAAATAGTTGACGGTCCCGGTCTGGTCCGTGTTTAAACCCGTGATCCGCCGCATTTTCCCCGGCGTGCCGGGGACAGCCTGCTCGGTGCGTACCATCTCAATAGGCTCCGGCAGCCGCTGTAATCCGAAATGGTCCAGGACAAAATCATCAATATCGTTACTGTCTTTCATTTCGAAGATCCGCGGCTTGTCGATGACCTTGTAACTGTTGGCCGTCTGGAAATCGCTCATGATAAAAACCGGAAGCCGCAGTTTCTCGGCCAGATAACGGGCCAACTGCGGGGCATAAAAACAATCAATGATGTCATAAACACCCAAAACGATTTTGGCGTTGTCCCCGTGGCTTCCGTAAATCACCGGAAGAAGGTCGGACTGCTCCGTCTTGGTGGGCATACCCGTCGACGGGCCGGAGCGCTGGACGTCGATGATGATAATCGGAATTTCCGCGGCCGTGGCGTAACCGATGAATTCCTGCTTGAGGGAAAGCCCCGGCCCGGAAGTGCAGGTCAACGCCGGCACGCCGCTGTAATACGCCCCGATCGCCGTGCCGATCGCGGAGATCTCGTCTTCGGCCTGATGGAGGATCCCGCCGGAGGAAGGGAACACCTTTGCCAGCGTGTGCAGGATGGAAGACGCCGGCGTAATCGGATACCAGCTCACCAGCTTGATCCCGGCATCGACGACCCCCATGCCCAAAGCCGAATTGCCGTCGATGAGGATTTTCTCATGCCCGTTCTTGCCGGAGGCGTTCTGGACCTCGTAGGCAAACGGGACATTGTCCCTGGCATCCTGGTAGCCGTAATGGAACAGATCGATATTTTTCTTAAAGACATCTTCCCGAAGCTTGGTTCCAAAGGTCAGCTTGATCTCGTTGATAACGAATTCTTCGGGCGCGTTATAAATACACCCGAGCATCCCCAAATAATACATATTCCGCGCTTTGCCGGCCAGCGACCTGATGATGGTCTGGGCCTCGGGGACGATCTCAAAAGGATAGATGCTCAATCCCGAATCCTTGACGCGCTTCATAACCCGGTCGTAACCGGACGTGGGCAACGCCTTGTCCCCCATGTCCAGAAGTACCCGGCAGTTGGGGTTGTGCTCTTCATCATCGAGGCGCCGGTCCAGCACGACCTCGTGGGAGGCCAGGATGACGTCGGTATTGTTGCCGATATTCTCCAGGTCGAATTCGGCGACCCGGATGATGACCCCCGAGAGCGCGGGACGGGTCCTCGCCGGAGGGCTGATCTCGGCGGGGATCATCGGCTCGATGAAGACGTATTTGCCCATGCGCGCGAAGGCGCGGATCAAAATGTCCCCCGCTTTCTGGGCGCCGAACCCGGCGTCCATCAACAGCTCGAAACGGCCCACCCGGACATTATTAACGGTTTTCTTTTCCATGGAATTTTCTCTTGCGAAAAATATGCAAAAATATTGTGATTAATATAGCACTTTTGTTTTGAATATCAACATTAAAATTCGCTTTTACTTTCAAACCAAAATTATGATAGCAAAAATTACGGCGTCGCGGAAGGCATAAACCGGCGTAAATCCTGCAGCTTCTTCATGTGGACTTGTTCCATGGGCCTTTCGGGGGATACTTCGAGGGGGCTTCCTTCCTTTCCCGGCAATTCAT
>MHGM01000082.1:2637-3476 GCA_001805565.1 Omnitrophica WOR_2 bacterium RIFCSPHIGHO2_01_FULL_52_10 | reverse complement strand
GCCCCGGCGATCATCCCCCTTGGTATTCAAATACCCGTCCAAAAACAAGGAATCCGCCGGATAAAGTGCCATGACTTGCAGGCTGCGCAGGTGCAATTCACGCCCGGCGGCCGCACGGATTTCCGTTTTCGGATTCAGCAAGCGGAACAGACACAAAATACGCAAACAATAATCCGGCGACAAGCTGGCCGCCGGCCCAAGAGCGTTCCCTTCGATCGGGATATAAAAATTGACCGGGATCGATTCCACCATTAATTCCCGCAGGGCATACGCCACTTCCAGGATGTCATGAGGGGCCTCCCCCATCCCGACGATCATCCCCGAACAAAGACGGATCTGCGCCCGCCGGGCTGAAGTCAGGGTGTTAAGCCGATCCGTGTAAGAGTGCGTTGTGCAAACATGCGGGTAATTCCGTTGCGAGGTGTTTAAATTGTGGTTAAGACGATCCAGCCCCGCTTCTTTGAGCATCGCCGCCTTGCCGTCGTCCAGCAACCCCGCGGAAACACAGACCTCCAGGGAAGGATATTGTTCCTTGATCCGGCGTATGAGCCGCGCGATGTGCACAACACGGGTGGCCGACGGCCCGCGCCCGGCAAACACCATGCAATAACAAACCGCCCCCTTCTCATAGGCGTTCCTGGCCTCGGCCAGGATTTCCTCATCGGATTTCAAGGGGTATTCTTCAATATCGGCCCGGGAAGTGCGCGCCTGCGCGCAATAACCGCAATTCTCGGAGCAATGGCCGTTTTGGGCGTTGTTGATAATATGGAGGGAAACTTCTTTGCCCCTGAATTTCTTGCGCACCGCAAAGGCGGCACTCAAGAGCGGCAGCAACTCCA
>MHGM01000082.1:349-2605 GCA_001805565.1 Omnitrophica WOR_2 bacterium RIFCSPHIGHO2_01_FULL_52_10 | reverse complement strand
CTGATTATAAAAGGCCTGGTTCATTCCCATTATTTTCTTTGCTATTTATGGATAAATAGTGTATCTTAGTACCCATGAACACTAGCACAAATAATACTAATTGTAAACCGGGAAATATCCATTCGGTTCACATTCCGGTCATGGGTACGGGCTTCTCGATCGACACCCCCATCAAGGTCGCCAAGTACGGTATCTCTTCGGTCATCTCCATCGTGGACGATTGCCTCATCGAAGACATGCGTAAATACCACAGCGGCTTGCGCGGGAAAAAGTATGTCCCCATCACCAAGGAAGACGAAGATTCCCGGGCGCGTCGTATTACCGCCTATCTTAACCTCGTTGATGACATCGTGCAACACGAATTTGAGAAAGTCAAATCATCCACCTTCAAGCCGGGCAGCGAGATCGCCAAATATTTCGAGCTCCTCGCGGAGGACTCGCCCTTGAAAGCCCAATACAACGCCATGCTCGCCGAAACGGATCCGGCACGCAAAAACGAATTGCAGGAAAATCTGCGGGGACAAATGAAAGCCGGTAGTATCGATGTCAACATCATGACCAAACTCGACCGGCCCAACTACGGCGCCGACAAGAAAGAACTTCCTTCCGAATATTCCGATGCGCTGGCAGCCTTACGTGGCTACGCCCAGAGCAAATTAAACTCGGCCATCGTTTTCTCCGCCGGGATCAACCGACGGTTGTACACCTATATCGAAAAATTCAAGGATTTCTACGCGGATGCCACTGGCACGATCAAAAAACGGATCATCCTCAAAGTGAGCGACTACCGCTCTTCCTTTGTCCAGGGTTGTTTCCTCGCTAAAAAAGGTTTATGGGTCTCGGAATATCGTATCGAATCCGGCCTTAACTGCGGGGGGCACGCGTTCGTTTCCGACGGTTATCTGCTGGGCCCGATCCTGGAAGAATTCAAAAAGAAAAAAAGCGAACTCATCGCCACGATCCTCAAGCTCTGCAACGAAGCCTTGCACGCGAAGAATCTGAAGACCTTTGATGAAGCACCGTATACCCGCATCACCGCCCAGGGCGGCATCGGCACGGCCAGGGAAAATCGATTTTTGCTGGAATTCTACCAGGTCGACGGTACCGGATGGGCCACTCCCTTCCTGCTGTGCCCCGAGGCGACCAACGTGGACCAGGTGACCTTGCAAAAACTCTGCGCGGCCACGGAAAATGATATTGAACTAAGCGAAGTATCGCCTTTGGGTGTGCCCTTTCATAACCTCAAAGAAAGCCCCAGCGAACTGGAAAAACGCCGCAAGGCCGACCTCAACCGCCCGGGAAGCGCCTGCCCCAAAGGGTATCTGGTTTCCAACAGGGAATTCACGGAACTGCCCATCTGCACCGCCTCGCGTCAGTACCAAAAATTGAAACTGGACCAGCTCCAAACGCTCAAGATCGACCCCCGGACATTTAAGGAACGCGCCGCCCAAATCGTCCGCAAATCCTGCATCTGTAATGACCTGGCGGAATCCCCCCTGATCAACCACCATGTCGTCACGAAAAACGGGATCAAGCCCAAACGCTTTACGGCCATCTGTCCGGGACCGAACATCGCTTACTTTTCCAGGATCGTTTCCTTGTCGGAGATGATCGGCCACATCTACGGGCGGATCAACCTTTTAAACGGTGTCGCGCGCCCGAACATGTTCATCAAGGAATTACAGCTCAACGTCGAATACTTCGTGAAGGAAGTCAAAAAGATCGCGCCCGCGCCAAGTCTGAAGCAGATCGAATACGTGAACGAATTCAAGAAGAACCTGCTGGAGGGAATTGAATACTACCGTGAATTGTTCCCCAGGATGATCGAGGAAACGGAAAGCTACCGCGCCCAGACGCTCGCGCAACTGCAGGAATTTAAAGAACGGCTCGAAGCCTTCATCGCCGAACACACCGCCATCTTTTCCCAGCCCTCCCTCGTTGCGGCGTAAAATTACCCCACCAATTCATTTCGATTCACTAGAAAAGGGTAATTTTATCCCGAGCATGCGCAGAAAATTTCTGAACGCAGTGAAAGGAATTTTCCAGCACTTATGCGAGGGATTACCTCAAAAACCAACCTAGGCCTGCTCCAAATACACTTTTCAAATTAATCACTTTAACCACATTTACCCTCTTTAAACCACTCACATGAGTGGGTATAAAAACACTACATATACAAAACATTTGACAAACTATACAACATATTGTACTGTAGCAATCGGCTGATAGAGCGCCAATTTTGTAACAATTAGCACT
>MHGM01000082.1:0-329 GCA_001805565.1 Omnitrophica WOR_2 bacterium RIFCSPHIGHO2_01_FULL_52_10 | reverse complement strand
GTTGGAGCAATTAATGTTTCTAAGGAGGTGACTCATTAGTAGAAATTTGCTCCATTCATTCATAGACCAAAATATAAACTTTCGCGAAGAGGTGTTCAATGACAACAACGACTGATACAATCGCATCAGAAATCAAAAACTACATCAATAGTAATGGTGGTCCATATTCAGCTTGGTATGTCGGCATCGCATCTAATCCAACTGAAAGACTCTTCACCGACCATAATGCAAACAAAGATTATGGCCAATGGATTTATCGAGATGCTGGCAGTTCTTCAGAGGCACGAAAAATTGAGGACTACTTTATTAATACTATCGGCACCGATGGC
>MHGM01000081.1 GCA_001805565.1 Omnitrophica WOR_2 bacterium RIFCSPHIGHO2_01_FULL_52_10 | reverse complement strand
TGAGCGTATTCGTGGCTCCTGGCCCCCGGGATACTACGCAGCACCCCGCGTTACCCGTTGCAGCAGCATAGCCGTGCGCGGCATGGACTGCCGCATCTTCCGTCTTACACAGGATGAGACGAGTTCCGCAGTCGTGCATGGCTTGGTTCAATTGTATGCAGGAGGATCCCGGGAGTGTAAATACAGTTTTGATTCCTTGGTTGCGCATCATTCTTGCAAGTGATTGCGCAACCGTTTTGCTTTCTGGCGTGACTTGTTGATTCGGGGTACGCATACTCTCTTTATTGTGTTTATGATGAGGTATCTTGTCGTATGAACGGCATTTTTAGTAATTCAGTAAAATGGGCGCAGTGATAAGTTGCTCTTGCTCCCGGGTCGGGACAAAACGCGACCGTTGTCATACCGATTGCGCGCGCACCTTCCAATTCAACGGCGGTGTGCCCCACGAAGATACTTTCTTCCGCCGATACGCCAGCCTGTGACAACGCTGACTGGTAGGCGGTGGCATGAGGTTTACGCACGTCCGTTTCCGCTGAGTTTGAGAATGCATCCCATTCGATTGTCAAGCCTTTTGATTTAAACCAGCGCAATTTCTCTTCAGTGGCAGAAATGGTGTCGGTAATGATTCCTATCCGATAACGAAGTTTTTTTAATTTTTCAAGAGTCTCTACAACGCCGTCGTATAGCACGATATTGCATTCGTCTTGCAAGAGTGCTTCATAACCCATCTTGATGAGCTCCTGCCCCTTGATCCCATGCGCGCGGAGGATGCAGGAGAATAATTCTTTCTTGGTCACCCGTCCAATCATCGCATCATTAAATACATGAGTGACTGTCTGGTGTATTATATCTTTGGGAGATATCGAAATATGTTGATTATCGAGGAACTTATTATAGTGGAAGTGTGAGCGTGCTCGATAATAAATTACCCCATTTGCATCAAAAAATATTGCCTTGATTTTATTTGGTATATTTTGCTCCATATGAAATCATTAAAATATGGAAGGTGCTTCAATTCGTTGATAATTAAAGCAGCTTTACACACACTTCTAAACATGTCAAAGGTTCTTATTTAATCGTCTAGCTTCATTATACGCAGTTGGCAACCTGTTGGTAACTCCCGCTTCGCAACCCCCTTGAAATGAGCTACATTACAGTGGACTTTTTACCCGATTGCGGTAAAATGTCATTGACAACTTAGAGTGCCTAAACCCCTTGGAAATCCCCAAGAGGCATGGCGCGAAAAACTCGTTGAAACCACTGAACCCTGCGTTCAGCTACTTCAACGAGTCATATCCCGAAAGGGGTATGGGCAAACCCGAAAGGGCAAGCCAAGCTGGCGTGGGGCTTTGTGTTTTCTCGCCAGCAGGGAATTATCTTTTACTCCTCCCTACCCTATGGCGATCATCATCACGAAAGAAGGCAAGCAGGCGCGGAAGATCGAGAAGTCGGTCGTCGACAAGGAAGACTACGTCCAGCAGTACATCTACAACAATCCCGAAGCAATTCCGCTCTATGACATCAGGGAAGACATCAAGCTCCTGATCCTCGCCCGTGAATTCCCTACTGAATCAGGCCCCATCGATGCTCTTGGAGTAGACAAGGAAGGAGAGGTCTACATCATCGAAACCAAACTCTTCAAGAATCCCGACAAGCGCACCGTAGTCGCACAGTCCCTGGATTACGGCGCATCCCTTTGGAAGAACGCGGATTACAATACCTTCATTCAAACCCTTGAATCCCATGTACAGAAAGCGTTCAAGATCAGCCTCAACGAAAAACTCAAGTCATTCTTCAACCTCGCCGACGATGAGGTCCTCACCCTCTTAAGCCGAATCAAATCTCATCTCGATGACGGCAGTTTCCGGTTCGTGGTCCTGATGGACCAGCTGGAATCACGGCTCAAAGATCTCATCCTCTACGTGAACCAGAACTCTCAGCTGGACATCTACGCGGTGGAGCTGGAGTATTACCATTTTGAGCAGCACGAGATCGTGATCCCCAAGATCTACGGGGCAGAGGTGAAGAAGGAGGTGAAGTCATCATCTTCCGCATCCCGTCCAAGAAAGCAGTGGGACAAAGACAGTCTTTTCCGCGAGCTTGACGCATCCCTTGATCCCAATGCCGCCAAGCAGATGAGGGAGATTTACTCGAAACTTGAACGATCCTCAGACCGCATCCTTTGGGGGACCGGGGCTACGGTCGCATCCTACGGTCCGATTCTCGAATCAGTGAGCGCCACCAAGTCCTTGCTCTCCGTATTCTCCAACGGCAAGCTGATGCTCAAGCTCAATTGGTTCACCGCCAATTCGAAAGAAGAAGAGGCGCGTGAGAAGTTTAGAGTGCTTCTTGAGCAACACGCTCCCGGCCTCGCGCCTTTCACTGAGTACAAGACCTCGGAACTCCGCTACGATCCTGCCCAATGGCTTCCCCACGCGGAGGGGATCGCCAAGGCATTTGAGGAGTTGAGGGAAACATCGTCATCTTAAAAAAGCTTATCCATCATCCGTACCGGAGGGGTAGGGAAAGAAAGGAACATTTATGACAAAACGGCATGTCATTTCATCAATCACAGGCGGGGTCATGATTGCGTTTTTCCTCATAGCTGCACTTCCGGCAATGGGTGCGCAGCCCAATATCCTCGACCTTCTCTGCAAGCCGAAGAAGCAGGGCGGCCTCGTCGGCGCCATCTGCGAACTGCGCGACCGCATCGTAGCCCTTGAGAACCAGCCTCCCCTTCAAGGCCCTCCCGGCTCGCAGGGGCCGCAAGGCGGGAAAGGCGACAAGGGTGATTCAGGAGAGCAAGGACCCATAGGTCCTGAAGGTCCCCAAGGGGAGCAGGGCGTGCAAGGAGAACCAGGACCGCTCATATTCCCCGCGCCGAAGTTTGAGAGCGATTGGATATTCATTCCTCCCCAGGGAGCGGTCATTGACGTGCCGCACAGCGTCGGCGGTGACCCGGCGAATTACTTCATTTACTTGACCTACCGCAGACCCGCCAGCAACGGCACGTATACGTCGCATCAGACCGGGGACGACAAGATCTGGTGGGAGGATGTGGAACCCAACAACATCCAAATTATCGCGAACGGCAATATCACCAACATCTTCGAGGCGGTGAAGGTGCGGATTTGGGTGATTGGGGAATAAAGGATGTCACCTCATTAAACCAGGCGTCATCGCATTTTTCCACTTGTGCATACCTTGGAAATGTGGGAGAGTGATATACTTATTACATCATTTCTCGTTCGCTTATGTTTCAACTCGCTCATTCCCGTCTGGCGCCTCTAACGCGCCTTATTCCCTTAATGATCGCGGCAGTCATGCTTATGCCCGCGCCTGCCGCGGCCGCCGCGCTCTCGCCCTTGTTATTGCAGCGCGTGCACTGGACAGAGGACGCATGGGTTGCCATCCGCGTGCCGCAGAACGGCGCCGAGATCCCGTCAGGCCAAAACCTGACCGTTGAAGTTGAGTATTCAGGAGCCTGGGGAACGTACCGCTTCGGGAGGAGCCAGCAGGCAGTGGAAGATGAAATTGAAACAATTGAGCTGTTCATGAACGGATCCTCGATCGCCACGGAGCGCGTGTCGTCGTCGCACGGCACGGTATCGTTTATGATTCCACACCAGTCATTCCCTGACGACGGGATGACGCTCCAAGCTCGCGCATATTCACGTGTGCCCCTTTCCCTTTCTTCACGCTCGTTTTTCCGCGGACGCTTCCACGATAACCAGCAGATCGTGGAATCAGAGGAAGTGAGAGTGGTATTCGCCCAAACTCCTCCGTCCCCTTCTGCTTCGGATAACCTGCTCGTCAACGGAGGGTTCGAGTCAGGGCTCGATCCATGGATTTTCCAGAACTGGCCTGACCGCGGCACCGCGACCGTAACTGGCAGCGCAGGGGAATTTAAGGAAGGGGACAGTGGCTTGCGCGTGGATATCACCAACCCTGACGTGTACTGGATGGTGCAGGTTCGGCAGGAGTTATCCTTTTCTCCCCGTGAATACACCTTAAGCTTCTGGGCGAAGGCCGCGTCCCAGCGCACCATTATCATAAACGCCCACGAGGAAGGCACGTGGACCAACCTCGGCTTGTGGCAGGAGCCGGTTATCGCGACTGGCTGGACATTCTACACCTACCGCTTTACTCCCGGCATGAGTACGAACAACGGCCAGTTGGTGTTCAATATGGGTACAAGCTCGGAGACAGTATGGCTGGACGGCGTGACATTGACTGCCTTGGGCTCGCAACCTCCTCCTCCGCCACCCCCTCCTCCTGTATCGCCGGGGATACTGTCTGTCTCTGCATACGCGACAACGCCAGTTGCAGGGATGCTCCCCGCGAATGCGGACGGGCTTACGGTGGGCGTGCTGGGACTCATGGCGCAAGACGAAGCGGTAAGGCTTGAGAGACTCTCGGTAAGGATGAACCCCGTCAATGGCGGAGGCCCGGACCAGCTCGACAAGCTGTGGCTTAGCGACGGTATCAAGTCGGTAGGTATCACGCCTGTCTCGTCTGACGTGGATGGGCCGATGCAGGTTGTCTTCGATATGAGCGCCGACCCGTTCTTGGTTCCCGTGAACGCTTTCCTTCTCCTCACCCTCAAAGTTGATACCGCCAATATTGACCGTAGCAACAATTCAAAAGGATATTCCGGCGAAGGGTTCAAGTTGGATATACGCTCAACAGATGATGTTACCGTGACAGGTTCAGAGACAGGATTGAGGCCAGTCGTCGTTGGTACGCCCAATTTCAATGAGTTTACCGTCTACCGTTCCGTACCCATTGCTGACGTGCTAAACCCGCGCGTAACCGTTCCGCTCTCCGGCAACGGCGTCTACGACCTCTTCCGTTTCACCGTCTCTGCTAACCCCAAAGGCCCCATCGGGCTCTACAAGCTGACCTTCGGCGTGTTTCCCACGACCGTGAACGTGAGTGGATTTGAGCTCTGGGACAGCAGTTACTCAACCGCTCCTGTGGCAACGAATGACGCAGTAGCTGCAGGATCCAGCGCCAGCGTTCTCGAATTCTTGTTTGACACCGACGGAAATGGAACAGGGAATGGCGGAGAATTCCGGGAAGTACCGGCTGGCGCCACGCGCACCTACACCCTCAAAGGCACGGTTGCGGGATTCAGCCCTAATTCTTCTCCCTTCAACGGTATCACCACCGTGCTTGCGGGCGATATGGCCTTCCCGTCTCCGGTCATGCAGTCCGCGGCAGGCATTGACGCGGGTGATCAGGACGACTTCATCTGGACAGACTTCTCCCATACCATCCAATACAATACGTCAACCGCCACCAACACCGCCGAATGGACCAACGGCCGCCGCGTGCAAGGGCTTCCGTCCACCACCTCCACGGCGCAGGCGATTTAACCTTGACTTAGTATGTCTTGGCTCAAAACGCATTGGTATTACATCGTCATCGTCCTTGCCGTCATCACGGGTGGGGCGGTGTTGGTTATGCGGAAATCTGCTCATACACCATCTCCACAGTTTCAGATCTCAAACACAACTTCTTATGATAGCGTAAAGCCTGATAATGATATTCCTTCTCCGAAAGAAGGCTTCAAACAATACATTAACAATGATTTACGGTATGGGTTTAGTTATCCAGACACAGAAACGTTGTATGAGTGTCCTCGGGTTCCTCCGCCATATGTTCCCTGCTTATCGATAGAAAAAATAAGCCTCAGGGTTGAACCACTGGGACCGGATATAGTATCTCCTGACGCTCAAAACAGCCTCCTCAATGTGGATTTGTTTTGCAACGCTGATGGCGCGAGAGGTACTGTCAGTTGTAAAAATACCAAGGTTGAGAAGTACAGTAACTCATTAGGTACTGAAGGATATAAGGTATTCAGAATAAAAACCATAACTGGATACGATAACAATATCCCCGCTGGTGAGTATACAGAAGCTGTATATGTTTTACTGCTTTCAGGGATACGAGAAACAGGAGAAAGAGACTATGCAGGTATGCTTTTTTCTGTCGACAATCCGTCAGATACCAACCAAGCTAGTCTCCAGGCAATGACTGATTCGTTTTTCACGTATTCGGATGATAACATAGGCGATTGGAAAACATATCGGAATGAAGAATTAGGTATAGAATTCCAATACCCCTCCTATCTGGAAGTGCAGACTTATTTCAAAAACAATGAGGAGGTGAATGAGAGAGGGGAAGAAGGAAAAAGATTTATCATTACGTTTTTCTCAGAATCGAATAACGTTATCACCTTTAGCGGTATCGGTCCAACTTATCTCGCTCCCCGCGAGGGTTCTTTTAGTGATTCTCAAGGTTATGAAGAAAGAGATGGACAGTATTATTTCCGTTTCATTCAAGACGAGCTGAGGCCGATTGAACCTATTCAAACTTTGGAAACATTTATAGGAAAAATTCTTATAGTGGATGAGGATAGCTTCATAGAAGAAAGAGATAGTGCTTCTGGCCCCACACTCAATCCAGGTAAAAGAAACCTTGGCGCTCTTATTAACTTATCTGGTCAAAATACATTCCGTGGCTTTTCAGTATTGAAGCGAGGTTCAGAAATCTCAGATGAAATTTTTTTTCAAACCCTCAATACAATAAAACAAATATAGATCATTCACAATTTACACGAAGGAGGTGATCATCAAAGATGAAAGTTTTGTTGTAGTAGCAGTAATAATTCACTGAAGTTGTTGAACCATAACAGAAGGAGAATGCCATGAAAAAGGTGGCGTTATTTTTTGTCTGGTTGGTGCTGACATTGATGTTATCACCACTGACCTTGGTCGCACAGTTTTACAACGGAGTTGTAAAACCAGTTAATGTAAGAGACTACGACGGTACGTATTCTGGTGTGGCTGGCACTGGCACATACGGATATTCCACGCTGTATCGTGACAACTACCTCGGTCCTCCCCCAGTTGGGGGCGAAGGGAATGGCAGTCATCCAGGCGTGGATATTCCCTGTCCGAGCGGCACATCAGTGGTGGCAATAGCTGATGGTACAGTTATTCGTTCGGAAGACCATGCTACCTGGGGAGGACTCGTGGTCATCAGGCACACGAACATTCCAGGAGCCACAGAGCCGGTATATTCTGTCTATGCTCACCTTCGGCAGCGAAATGCGCAGGTGGATGCGTTTGTCTTTATGGGACAGCAGATTGGCTTGAGTGGAGGAGATCCCAATGATCCCAATCACGGAAATTCAACCGCAGCACATCTTCATTTTCAGGTTGACCGTGACAGCCAGATAGGCGGTCAGGAATTCGTATCGCCGTATTGGCCTGCAGTTTTCCCCCCATATCGCCAAGTGAATGAGGCCGATACTGATCATGCGGTCGAGGAGTATACTTACCATCCAATGCGCTTCCTACGGGAACGTATGATCGTGCCCGTTGGTTTTTATAGCGATGGATGGCATGATAGCGGTACTTCTCAAGCCGTCCTTGACCGCTTTGGTGCCGAGAATGGGATGCTGGGTGTATCGTTCGATAATGGCGGTACAGGATTTATTCACCAATGGAACGGCGTCTGGCTCCAGGATTACAAGAAGGACAATGCACCCCGGTATGGTACTGACGGGCAGACGGCTCTCGCCCTGAACTTCGCAGGCACCGCCGCCCATCTCCTCAAGGAAGGATTCTGGGGATGGCTGAAGTACAACCAGATGAAATTGGGAGCGCCTACGGGAGAAGAGTTTCCTTATGGAAACGGCAGCCGGCAAAATTTCGGCGAGGGCTACCTTGTTTGGGATACGCAATCAGTGCAAATGTATCCATACACGGTTACGGGACAACTCATCGCTACGCATCAGGTTACCTTCACCTCGTCTCCTTCAGGCGCCGATCTCTATTCCGAAGGAACGAAAGTGGCTGTTACCACTTACACAACCGCACTCCTGGAAGGGGAGACGTTCACCTACACCGCCAAGCTCTTGGGCTACCAGGATGTAACCCAACAGTTCACGGTCACCAGCGACATGACGGTGAACTTCCAGCTCCAGGGTACGGGATTGCAGAATCCGTACGGGTTGCATCTGGTTGACCGGACGACGACGGACATGACGATAGCGTGGAACTACAACGGCAGTCTCTGGAACACGCGCTTCAGGGTGTACAAGGACGGTGTATTCCTGCAAAATTCGTCCACTGGGGGACTGTCGGCAATCATCTACGGCCTCTCGGAGAATACCTCATACCAGTTCTTCGTGACCGCCGAGCAGAATGGACTGGAGTCAGGACCTTCCAATACCATCACGGAAAGTACCCTTCCCGAGCCGACCGGTTTCCCAGTGAGGTTGCAAGCCGTTGACTGGAATCACTTTCCTACCCGAAATGGTACAAACCCGCACCCGGAAGGCGGTCTGGGATTTCCGAACGGCACCGCGTATGCTTACTCCAAGCCCATTACATTTTCTGCCACTGGGATCTATAAATTCGAAGTGAGAGCGAAACGCGCCTATAGCAATACCCTCAATCAGTACCTGGCATGCACGATCACCAATAATGGTGATGGGGGTATCTGGGACCAGCTCCCGTCCGAAAATATCTGGACGCATTTCAGCAAGGTGTGGAATAAGTCAAACCTCGGTACTGATCAAATCGTCCTCGCGGCAGGTGGGAATCTTTCTGACGGATGGCCGGTATGCATTGATTCTGCTTATATTTACTATTTGGGCCCATTCCCACCTGTGCTCTCAGTTGATTCCACCGCGCTGCATTTCGGGAGTGTGGATACGATGCGTACGTTCCACATCAGCAACATGGGAGGGCCGGGCTTGAGCTGGGCGTGCGCGAGCAGTCATGCAAGTGTAGCACCGCTACCCATTCAGGGAGCAGGGAACTACACCGAACAGGTTATACTTGACCGCGATGGACGCACGCTCGGCTCGTACGTGGATACACTCACGGTGACGAGCAACGGCGGATCCCGCACACTCTTGGTATATTCGGAAGTGCCTGAGCCCCAGGTCACCAACCTATTGCCGAACGGCGGTTTCGAGTCCGGTTTCAACCCGTGGATATTCCAGAACTGGCCGAACAGGGGAACTGCAACCGTCACCATGAATGGCGGCGAATTCGTCGAGGGATCTCAAGGATTGAGAGTGGACATCACCGCTCCCGACATCTACTGGATGGTGCATGTGCGGCAGAATCTGTCGTTTTCTCCGCAGGAATATACTGTCAGCTTCTGGGCAAAGGCGGCTGCCCAGCGCACGATCATTGTGAACGCGCATGAGGAAGGCACCTGGATCAATCTCAACCTCTGGCAGGAGCCGGTCGTGGGGACTTCTTGGACCTTCTATTCGTACACCTTTACCCCGGGCATCAGCACCAGCAACGGACAGTTGGTGTTCAATATGGGGGCAAGCGGTACGACCGTATGGTTGGATGACGTGCGGCTTACCACTGAAGGAGGCGCGCAATCCCCTGTGCTTTCCTTGAGCGCCGCCGCCATTGATCTTGATTCGGCCCAGAATAGCGGATCATTCATCGTGAGCAACTCCGGCGGCGGCACGCTCAACTGGAGCGCTTCTGAATCTTCTGCCGCGCTTGCGCTTTCTCTTTCCTCCGGCACCGCGCCTGCAAGCGACACCGTTACCGTCAATCTCAACCGTAGTCAAGCCACTGTCGGCACCCATG
>MHGM01000080.1 GCA_001805565.1 Omnitrophica WOR_2 bacterium RIFCSPHIGHO2_01_FULL_52_10 | reverse complement strand
ATCTTTATACGCCTTCCCCTGCTCCAGAAGCGCCTGCGCGCTCTGACGGTACACGTCGAAGCGCTCGCTTTGATAATACAATTCATCCCACTCCAGGCCGAGCCACCGCAGACTGTCCAGGATCTCGTCAACAAACTCCTGGCGGGACCTTTGCCGGTCGGTATCTTCGATGCGCAGGACAAACTTCCCCGACTGGGCCCTGGCGTACATCCAGTTAAACAGGGCCGTGCGCGCGCCTCCGATGTGCAAATAACCTGTCGGGCTGGGAGCGAATCTGACTTTAATCATACGGATATTTTACCAAACAAGCAGGTCATTGGAATTAATTAATTTTCCCTGCGGGAACGAACCGGAAAGAAATTTTGATCTACTTAGGGCGAGGTTGTTTCTTCAATATTTTTTGCCAGCCGCTGGATGATCTTCTCGAGACGCTGGCGCTCGTCGTCTTTGGCGTCCATAAATTCTATGCCGATGTCGTAAAACATAGGCTTGTTTTTGGCTTCGGTCCTGCGCTGAACGTTCCAGACGACTTTGCCCTGGCATTTGATATGGTTGCCCAGATCCAGCAAGTCCAATTCGAGCTCAACGACCGTAAACATCTTGATATCTTGTTTTAAAATGAGGCAGACACCGCCGATGCCGATATTTTCCGTATGCGTTAAAATAATGTCTTTGTCGCCGCCCTCCTTATTCTGAATGACCACCAGACAAGGATAAATGACACGGGGAAACCGCCTGCGATTTAATCCATCCCACTTTGACACTGCTTTCTGCCCTCCTGATAATAAACGAATATAGTATAACACGCCTGCCCGCCCAAACCAGCACATCTTCAGTTTTTTTGAAACCGCTTCCTTGAGGCGGGCCCGCCATCCGCTGCAGCGGATGGCGAGACCTCGCCAATCCTGTTCAGGGCGGGGTTGGCGGGGACATCTGCTGCACGCGCGTGATTTCTTGCGCCCGCCCCGTCTTTGCGTCAACCCTTACAACAACGCCGTGCACGATCACGTCATTTTCCGCTACCCGGAACTTGACCGGCATGCTGGTCAAAAAACGCCTGATAATGTCTTCTTTGGTTTGGCCAATGACCGAATCGTACGGTCCGGTCATCCCCAAATCCGTTATATACGCCGTCCCCTTGGGCAAGATTTTCTCGTCGGCGGTCTGGATGTGAGTATGCGTCCCGAAGACAGCGGAGACCCGTCCATCAACAAAATGTCCTAAGGCAACTTTTTCACTGGTCGCCTCCGCGTGCATATCAACGATAATAACCGGCGTTTCCTTCTGGATCTGCTCAACAATATATTCAAGCGTCCGGAACGGACACGCCAGATGATAACGCATAAACACGCGGCCCAGAAGATTAACGACTCCCACCGTTTGCCCGGAAGCAGTCTTTTTGATACACCATCCCTGCCCCGGCGTTCCCTCGGGAAAATTGGCGGGGCGGATGACCGCGTCGGTCTGACCCAAGTATTCTCCCAGTTCTTTTTGGTCCCAAACGTGATCACCAAGGGTAAGAACATCACAACCCGCCTTGAATAATTCCTGGGCGATTTTAGGGGTCAGCCCGGCTCCGCCGGCCGCATTTTCAGCGTTAACCACGACAAAATCGATTGCAAATTCTTTCTTCAGGGCGGGCAAGGCCTCGGCAAGGGCCGCACGCCCGGGTTTTCCCACAATGTCGCCGATGCATAAAATATTCATATTGAGTCTTCAGTCTTCAGTCTTCAGTCTTCAGCTATCAGTCAAAATCTTGTCTGATGACTGATGTCTGACGTCTGACGACTGTTTTTATTTCGCGTATTCCACCGCTCTTTTTTCGCGCAGGACGATGATCTTGATCTGGCCCGGATATTCCATGCCCTCCTCGATCTTCTTGCGCAAATCACGGGCCAGAACGATGGCCTCATCATCGTTGATCTTGTCGGGATCGACCAGCACCCGGATCTCGCGGCCCGCCTGCAAAGCGTAGGCCTTGGCTATCCCTTTAAACGAATTCGCAATTTTTTCCAAACTCTCGAGCCGCTTGACATATGTTTCCAGCGTTTCAGCGCGCGCGCCGGGCCGGGCGGCGCTGATAGCATCCGCCGCGCACACAAGCGCCCCGTAGATAGAACTTTTTTCAACCTCTTCGTGATGCGATTCGACGGCGTTGACCACTTCCGCCGACTCACCGTATTTACGCGCCAGATTGCCGCCAACGATAGCGTGCGTTCCCTCTTCCACATCCTGACTGACGACCTTGCCGATGTCATGCAACAGCCCGGCGCGCATGCCGATCTTCGGGTCCAGCCCCAGCTGGGAACACATCGAACCCAGGAGCATCGCCACTTCTTTGGTATGCTGCAGGCCATTTTGCCCGTAACTCGTCCGGAATTTCAGCCTTCCGACAAGCTTCAAAAGTTCCAGGTGCATGCCGTGGATCCCCAGATCAAACGCGGCTTTTTCCCCTTCCTCCTTGATAACATTATCCAATTCTTTTTTCGCCTTTTCGACGACTTCTTCGATACGCCCGGGATGGATCCGCCCGTCGGAAATGAGGTTTTGGAGCGCGATCTTGGCAACCTCCCGGCGGTACATGTCAAAGCTCGAAATGGTCACCGCCTCCGGGGTGTCATCGATAATGATATCAACGCCCGCCGCGGCCTCCAGCGCGCGGATGTTGCGGCCTTCCCGCCCGATGATGCGTCCTTTCATCTCATCGCTGGGCAGCGTCACAACGGTCACCGTTGACCCGGCGGTATGCTCCGAGGCGCACCTCTGGATGGCGATCGAAATGACCTGGCCGGCTTTTTTCTCGACCGTGTCTTTGATCTCGTCTTCCATGGCGCGGATCCGCACGGCTTTTTCATGCACCAGTTCCTGGTCCAGACGCGACAAAAGAAGGTTCTTGGCGTCTTCCTCGCTCATGGAAGCGATCTTCTGCAGCCGCTGCTTTTCCTCCTGGATCAAATCGGCAAGCTGTTTGGTTTTTTCCTGAGCGGCTTTTTCGTCTTCCTGCAGTTTCGCCAGCCGCGTGTTGACGTCCTTTTCCTTGCGCTCTAAGAGGTCGACCCGCTTGTCCAGATTTTCTTCCTTCTGCTGGACCCTTTTCCCCGCGGTTAAAATCTCATCCCGGCGCTGTTTTGTTTCGGATTCAAAATCCTGCCGCAGTTTGATCATCAGGTCTTTTCCTTGCAATTCTATTTCTTTTTTGCGGCCATCGGCCTCCTTCGCGGCGGAATCAACCAGCGTCCTGGCTCTATATTCGGCTTCTTTGAGTTTTTTTCCGGCAAAAAACCACCGGACAAGATAGCCGGCGAAAAAAGAAACAATAAAAAAAAGAAACATGACGACACTGCGCGCGTATATGTTGAGTTCATCAAACATAGACCAACTCCTCCTTACGTAATCACCCGGATAAAACGTCGAGTTTTAATTGACTGGAACGACTGCTGAATCAACTGACAAGAACACAGGAAACCGGAACGTCGTGCTCTTCTTTGGGGGGGAAGCGATCAACGATTTGAAAATCGAATGCCAGACCAATGGTCGGAGTGCGCGCGGACAATCCCTTTAAAAAACGGTCGTAATACCCCTGTCCGCGGCCCAGGCGATGGTTATGCCGGTCAAAAGCCACGCCGGGGACGATGACCAGATCAAGCTCATCCGTGCTGAGCGTTTTTTTCCTGGATATTTCCCGGGGCTGCTTGACTCCGTAAGGGCCGATGGCGAGGTCTTCCTCTATGGATTCCACCACGGTCGGGATCATTCTTTTTTCTTTTCGGACAATATAGGGCAAGCCTATTTTCTTGCCCAATTGTTGTGCGCGTTGCATCATTTCAAACGTG
Source organism: Omnitrophica WOR_2 bacterium RIFCSPHIGHO2_01_FULL_52_10 (assembly GCA_001805565.1). Lineage (GTDB taxonomy): Bacteria > Omnitrophota > Gorgyraeia > Zapsychrales > Zapsychraceae > UBA10015. The sequence goes on along the minus strand of MHGM01000080.1, from coordinate 1,727 downwards.
TCCACTTCCCCATCAAATGCCGCATAAAACAGTACGGTGAGCGCCTTTTGAAACTCCGGTCTCTTTAAAAGCTTGTTTAAAATGACCAAGCTTTTCGCCAACCGCTCTTCCTCCTTCTGTTTTCGCAAAAGCGTTAGTATTTTTTGTCTTAGTTCCGTTTTCGTCGGCGTATGCACTGCTGTTTAAACAACCTGTTTTGCGCCTAAAAGACGTTTTATTCTAGCATTTTTCCAAAGGATACTCAACAAAAGATTCTTTATATCCATAACTAATTTATTATCATATAGATATAACAATTATTACTTTTTGTATTTTCCTTTAATGAGCCGCTGCTTAATATCTCTTTCCTGCCCCATGTCGGTCGGCACGTAATATTGCGCGTCAACCGGCAGGTATTCCTGATCCACATAATGATCTTTAAAATCATGAACGTACTTGTAATCTTTCCCGTGTCCCAAACGTTTCGCGCCGCGATAGGAAGCGTCTTTAAGATGCACGGGCACTTCCTGGGTCTTTTTTGATTTCACGTCCCCCAGGGCTTTTTCCATGCCTAAGTAGACCGCATTGGACTTAGGAGCACAGGCCACGTAAACGGCCGCCTGCGCCAGCGGGATCCGCGCCTCCGGCAACCCGATAAATTCGGAAATTTGCAGCGCGGCGTTGGCGACCACCAGGGCCTGGGGATCGGCGTTCCCGACGTCTTCGGCCGCGCAGATACAAATCCGCCGCGCGATAAACCGCGGGTCCTCGCCGGCATAAATCATCTTGGCCATCCAGTACAAAACGGCGTCGGGGTCGGAGCCGCGCATGGACTTGATGAACGCCGACGCGGTGTCATAATGGGCGTCGCCGTCACGGTCATAGACGACCTGTTTTTTCTGGATGGATTCCTGCGCGACCTCGATAGAAAAATGGATGTCCCCGCCGGCATCGGGGGCTGTCGTACGGCATCCGATCTCCAGGGCGTTAAGTGCCCGGCGCGCGTCGCCGTCGCTGGTTTGCGCCAAAAACGCCAGCGCGGCGGAGTCGGCTTTTACGCGCAGATCGCCGAGGCCGCGCTCTTTGTCTTCGATCGCCCTGTTTAAAATAGTGATGATGTCGGAATGCGACAAAGGATTTAATTCAAAGACCATCGACCGTGAAAGAAGCGGCCCGGTCAGCGCGAAGAATGGATTAAAAACCGTAGCGCCGATCAGGATCAACTGTCCCTGTTCCAAATCGGGCATCAAGACATCTTGCTGGGCTTTATTGAAACGATGGATTTCGTCGATAAAAAGGATTGTTTTGCGCCCCGTGGTGGCGAACCGGTTCTGGCTGGCGGCAATGATCCGGCGCAAGTCATCGACGTTGGCGGCAACCGCGTTGATCCGTTCCACCTGGGCATTCGTTTTCTGGCTGATGCAATGGGCCAGTGTCGTCTTGCCGGTGCCGGGTGGGCCATAAAGAATAAGCGAGCTAAGCCGGTCGGATTCAACGGAGCGCGTCAAAAGCTTGCCTCCGCCGACAATATGTTCCTGGCCGACATATTCCTCCAGGGAGCGCGGGCGCATCCGCGCGCTCAAAGGGGCTTCTTTTGACAAGGCCTCTTTGTCGGCAGGAAATAAATTCTCTGATGTTGCTGAATACGGCGAACGTTTATTCATATGCTAAAACAGATGGGAAGGGATGGAGCCCCACGGGCAAAGCCCGTGGTACCGTGTTTTACCCCCTGCTGATTCACTTCGTGA
>MHGM01000079.1:5047-9836 GCA_001805565.1 Omnitrophica WOR_2 bacterium RIFCSPHIGHO2_01_FULL_52_10 | reverse complement strand
GCCGTGAACGTGCCGGTTGCATTCCTTGCGCACGACGCTGATCAGCCTGGAAGCGTGGATAGGCTTGGCAAAAGCGCGATAGTCGCGTCCGGCAATGGAGATGGTTTCATATCCTTTGTCCTTTTCGGCCGAAAGGGTGTTGGTAACAAAAATAACGGGGACATCCCGCGTTTTTTCCTGATTGTTGATCCTCTCAACGACAACTTTGCCATCGATATCCGGAAGAATAACATCCATGAGAATGATGTTCGGCGCGCTCCCGGCAACGCTTTTTAAGCATTCCTCGCCGCTATAGGCCCCTTGCACCTCGTAGCCCGCGTTCTCAAAAATGCGCCGGTACAATTTTTGCGTTACCGGATTGTCATCGACCACCAGAATTTTTTTGCGTGCTTTGGCCATAAACTCCCCTTATTGCGCTATCAAGGTTTGGAGAATATTAGCATCTTTCTCAATGGACTTCAAGCACCACGCGGTAGCGCGCTTCATTGCGCCGCACCTTATCGAGGGCGGCATTGACCTGGTCCAGCGGGAAGACTTCCGTTTGAGCCTCGATATGGTGGCGCGCGGCAAAATTCAGCATGTCTTTGATCATCCGGCGGCTGCCGATCACACTGCCAATGACGCCTTTTTGACCGGAAATAATCGCGCCAGAAGGGATCTCCAGCGGCTCATTGACGGCTCCCACAACGATAATCCGGCCGTCGGGACGCAACATCCGTAAATACGCCGGCCAGTCCAATTTAACATAAGCGGTTACCAGAATGGAATCAAAATATCGGTTGAGCTTCGTCCAGTCGCTTGCCCGCGTACTGCTGACAAAACGGTGGGCGCCGAAACGTTTCGCTTCTCTTTCTTTATCGAAGCTGTGCGAAAATGCCGTGACCTCGTACCCAAGGGCGCAGGCAAATTGCAACGCCAGATGCCCGAGGCCGCCGATACCAATGATCCCGATTTTTTGGCCGCGCTTGACCAGACGCCGCAATGGCGAATAGACCGTCACGCCGCCGCACAAAAGCGGCGCCGCGTTTGCCGAGCGTAACGCCTTGGGGACAGGAAACGCGAAACGGCTGTCCGCAATGACCTTTTGAGCGAACCCGCCGTAATGCCCGAGCGCGGTCGCCACGTCATTGGGACACAAATTTTCTTCCGCGCGTTTGCACCACTCACAATGTCCGCAGCTGCCGGCCTGCCAACCGACGCCAACACGCTCTCCGGATTTTAAACCCCGAACCTGGGCTCCTGTTCTCTCCACGGTACCGATGATCTCGTGTCCGGGGACCAGCGGGTACGGACTGACCTGCCAGTCATTGTCGATCAAATGGATATCGCTGTGGCAGATACCGCAATGGGAAATCTTGATCAAGACTTCCATCGGGCCAAGCCGCCGGGGTTCGGGATAGCTGAAGGGACGCAATCTTTCTTTGGCCGCGTAGGCCGCGTAACATTCAATGGTCATCTTTTAATTTCTTGCCGAGGATATAATACGGCGTATCGTACCCCAAAACGTATTTGAGGTAACCATGGCGGGAACTGTACAACACCTTGAATCCAAGTTTTATGAAAAGATCTTTCGCCTGTTCCGACATGGTGCCGATGTGTACCCCCGGAACCCCTTTGCTGCGCAAAAAAGCCAGGTTGCGTTCCACCAAAGCGGTGCCGATCCCCTTGCCGCGGGATCCTTCCATGATGTTCAAATGAAAGGCGGCGGGAAACTCATGGTCAAAACGCACGCGGATGAATTCCCCCCGACAAAAGCCCAGACAATAATTCCAGAGGAACAACAAATTCTTCTTCCGAAAGATTATCCCTTGAACAACCATATCCCGGAAAATCCGCGGCAGAATGTTCAAGGCCATCACTTTTTCCATCATCTTGACGTCATCAGTACCAAGGAGATATCCAACAACCTTGCCGTTATCCTCGGCGACAAAGCACGAGCCCGACACATGATCGGTAAAATAAACCGTCAACGCGTCTTCAACGGCTTCCCGCGCGTCCATAAAATCATGGGCTCGCCCTTCCAATGATGTCACGTAACTGATCTCCCGCACGGCACCGCGGTCCGCCGGAGAATACTCCCGGATCGTCATTGTTGTTTCTTGATCATTTTTTTAAGCTGATCTAAAGAATCTTTCAGCAAAGGATCCCCGGATTTCTTCTTCGCCAAGATATCTTCCATTTTCCCGATCTTGGTCATGAAATTCTCCGCGCCGGGATCCTGCGCGTATTCCCCTTTGCCCAAAACTTTGTGGATCATCTCCAGCAATGCGTCCGGTTCGACCGGCTTGATCAAGAAATTATAGACCTCGGCCATTTTAAAGAGCTCCACCATCTCTCCGCGGCCGGTCAGGACAATGACGGGGATGGATCTCAAACGGCTGTCCTGGTACAAGGCCTGAATCAGCGCGTAACCGTCCATTTGCGGCATGGTGATATCGGAGATGATCAACTGGGGCGTGTTGGAGCGTAAATATACCAAGGCATCATAGCCATTGGCGGCGGCCGTTACGTCCGTGAATCCGCTCTGGGCGAGAAAGTCATGCAAGGCGAGACGTATGCCGGGATCATCGTCGACAATTAAAATTTTGGTGGATTCTGCCATAGGGGAGTTTCTGCCTGATCGGCGATCTTCTTAACGGGTCATCTTAGCACCGATTTCTCGAGTGAATCAAGCGAAAACTCTTTAAAAAGCTCAAGCAAAGCGATTAATTGGCGGAAGGACGGCCGTTGGTCTTAAAGAGAAAATTTCCCTTACCGTAATCCACTTGAATATGGCCCTTGTCCCCGAGCTCTCCCTGAAGCAATTTAAGGGCGATGGGATCCTGGATGGATTTCTGGACGACACGTTTGAGAGGGCGCGCCCCGTAAACAGTATCAAAACCGGTTTCCGCCAGATGGTCTTTGGCCTTGCCGGTCAATTCGAGCGTGATGTTCCGGTTTTTCAGACGTTCTTCGAGAGCGCGGAGTTGTATGTCAACAATCTTGCGGATGTCCTCTTTCTTCAAACGGTTGAAAATAACGATCTCATCGACGCGGTTGAGGAATTCCGGGCGAAAACGTTCCTTTAAAGCCACGCGGATGCGTGCTGCGATCTGCTCTTTATCCTCAAGATCCGCGATCAGCTCCGACCCGATGTTGGAGGTCATGATGATCACGGTATTCTTGAAATTGACGACACGCCCCTGGCCGTCGGTCAAGCGTCCGTCATCGAGGATCTGCAAAAACGCGTTGAACACTTCGCGATGCGCCTTCTCGATCTCGTCAAAAAGAATGACCGCGTACGGACGCCAGCGCACGGCCTCGGTCAACTGACCTCCTTCTTCATACCCGACATAGCCCGGCGGCGCGCCGATAAGACGGGCCACGCTGTGCTGTTCCATGTATTCGCTCATATCCACGCGGATCATCGCGTTTTCGTCATCGAACAAAAACCAGGCCAGGGATTTGGCCAATTCGGTCTTGCCCACGCCGGTGGGGCCGACAAAAATGAACGATCCAATCGGACGATTGGGATCCGATAAACCAGTTCGGGACCGGCGAATCGCGTTGGCGATCAGATCAATGGCCTCAGCCTGCCCGACAACACGCTTTTTAAGACTGGGCTCGATATGGATCAATTTCTCAGTTTCACTTTCCATCAATTTAGAAAGCGGAATCTTTGTCCATTTCGAAACAACTTCCGCGATATCCTGATCGTCGACTTCTTCCTTGAGCAAGGACCCTTCTTTTTGAAGCTTGACCAGCTGCGCGTTCAAAGCCTTCAATTCTTTGTCCAGGTTGACCAAAATACCATATTTGATCTCTGCCGCTTTATCGAGATCGCCTTCTTTCTCCGCCTTGGCGCCTTCCTGTTTTTTCTGCTCAATTTCAGCTTTAACCCGACGGATCTTGCCGATAAAATCTTTTTCGCCCTGCCATTTCAGACGCAATTTTTTATTTTCTTCCTTAAGATCCCCCAAATCTTTCTCTAATTTCTTTAAATGTTCCCTGGAAGCCTCGTCTTTTTCTTTCTTTAAAGCCTGGCGTTCAATTTCCAGCTGACGGATTTTACGTTCATTGATATCCAGTTCCTGCGGCATGCTGTCGATCTCGATGCGCAGTCGCGACGCCGCCTCATCGATCAGGTCGATAGCCTTATCCGGCAAAAATCTTTCGGTAATATAACGATGCGACAAGGTGGCGGCCGCGATGATGGCCGCGTCCTGGATACGTACCCCATGATGCACTTCATATTTTTCCTTTAAGCCGCGCAAAATGGCGATCGTGTCTTCGACGCTGGGCTCCTCCACCAGAACCGGCTGGAAGCGCCTTTCCAGAGCGGCGTCTTTCTCAATATATTTACGGTATTCATCGAGCGTCGTCGCGCCGATGCAACGCAACATCCCGCGCGCCAAAGCGGGCTTGAGCATGTTGGAAGCGTCGATAGCGCCTTCCGCCTTGCCCGCGCCGACGATCGTGTGCAGCTCGTCGATAAAAAGGATGATCCCTCCGGCCCTGGACTCGATCTCTTTTAAGACGGCCTTTAACCGTTCCTCGAATTCTCCGCGGAATTTCGCCCCGGCCAATAACGCGCCCATATCCAGGGCCACGACCTTTTTATTTTTCAAACCCTCCGGGACGTCTTCCATATAAATTCTTTGGGCCAAGCCTTCCACGATCGCCGTTTTCCCGACGCCCGGTTCGCCGATCAAAACAGGATTGTTTTTCGTTCGCCGGGACAATACCTGCACCACGCGACGGATTTCCTCATCACGGCCGATGACCGGGTCCAGCTTGCCTTCCTGGGCCA
>MHGM01000079.1:4718-5036 GCA_001805565.1 Omnitrophica WOR_2 bacterium RIFCSPHIGHO2_01_FULL_52_10 | reverse complement strand
CGTATTTTTCCAAGGCCTGATATTTATCCTCCGGATTGCTATCTACCACGCGCTGACCTCCCCGCGTTTGTTGAATGATCTTCGATATGTCTTCCCGAGCCACACCATGGCTTTTCAGTTCACGGCTGATGATACCATCTTCCTTTAAAATAGCCAAAAGGATATGTTCCTGGGCAATGTATTCATCTTTCATTCCGAAGGCGATCTTCTGTGCCTCCCCGATAACCTTATTCAGGCTGTTGGAAAGAAAAGGCTGGCCCGCGTTTTGAACTTTCGGCCTTTTTCCAAATTCTTTTTCCAGCTTCGACAAAAGCGCGC
>MHGM01000079.1:0-4697 GCA_001805565.1 Omnitrophica WOR_2 bacterium RIFCSPHIGHO2_01_FULL_52_10 | reverse complement strand
CTGCTGGTGTTCCAGCGCCGTCGCGAGTTCCACCCCCCGCTGGAGCGCTTCCTGATTTTTTTGCGTAAGCTTGTCGAAATTGATCATTTCATCCTCCCTCTCGCCCTTGGGGGCAGATTAACGTCTGGCACTTCAATCATATGACTGCTAAATTTTAGACAAAAAAATTATTCCTTTTTGAACGTCCCTTGCTCCATCTGCAAAATGACCTTCAATCCACTGATCTTGACGTCATGCTTTTCCAAATAATACCAGCAGTGCTGCACCATTCGAACTTCCTTTTTGGAATAAAGCCGGGCCTTGGCCGGCCTTTTTCTGGGTGGACTGACGATCCCTGCGGCATCCAGCTGCTTGAGCACCCAGACGGGAATATCCAAAAGACGGCAGACAACCCCGGTCGTAAAAACCGGTTCGTCCGGGGCGATGTCAAAACCTTCTTTAAATTTCGAGGGCTGCTTTTTGACTATTTTTACCTTCATAACCAGCCTCCGGGATCCCACGGCCAATATACCATAATCCGAAGGATTCGTCAAAAATTTCGAAATAATATTTTCGATTTTCGAAGGATCGACATCACATAAAATCCATCGGCGTATCCGCCCTTGGGGGAATAGACCCTAATGCCTTTCGAGTTCGGTCTTGATAATCATCATCACCTCCAGGTTGTTGTTGGAAATGACAACACTGCGGTTGACCGCCGCGCTCTCATCAACGCTGCCGTAAACAAGGGTCAGGTCGATGCCCGCCTCGGCAATCTTGTCGGTGACCTTCTGCAAGGCACCGGGCTGGTTATCAATGGATAAGAGGATGACTTCTTCTTCCTGGACATCGTAGCCTTTGGCGGCCAGGATCCGCTTGGCCTCATTATTATCATCGGTGACGAACATGACGGCCACATTGTTGCCTATCGAATAGGCGCACAGCGCCACGAGGTTAATATCCGATTTGGAAATAACCCGGGTTATCTGGGCCAGCATGCCGATCTCGTCTTCGCCGCGGACCATCAACTGCCGGGCCAATTCTGCCTTGATCACAAATCCTCCTGATTTCCCTAATCCATTCTACTGCCTGCATCCGCTCTATTATAAGTGAGCCCCCGGGGAATTTCTCTCATCGTAGATCATTATAAGTATAACCTTTATTCCGTACGAAGACTTTTTGAAAAATTTTAGGGGCTGGTTTCGTTATTCCATCTGCCGCGCAGATGGAATAAAAACAAAGCCCCTGGCGCGGCGCGCGGCGGGGTCAATAACGACGGAAGTCATTTTTTGCCGTTCTTCTTCACTGCATTGATCCTGATACCGGACAACCAGCTTCCAGGTCGGCTTCGAGCGATTACGGACTTTCGAGAGCGGTTCCTGACCAAGAAAACATCCTTTCGTATAAGAAACAAGCTCCTCATCATTGAGGTTGAGCAAAAATTCATCCGCGTAATCGACCCCCTGCAAAGGGATATTATTTTGCAGACGGAATAACGTGAATTCTTCATCAGAAACCTGGGCAGGCATGAGCGCCTCTGCAATAAGCAACCTCCCCCTTTTTTGCGAAATGACCAAAGTCCCCGCCGGGACGGGCGCGTTGGTCTCCTCCAGATCAAAATACACGTACCGATCCAGCTTTTCGACGTGTACCCCGCTCAAGCGGATGTACTTTTCGAGATGCACCAGCAAGGACTCAACGAACGCCCGCTCAACGGCGATCACGAATTCATCATCGCTGAGGCGATATTGGTCAAAGGTGGCCACGATGCGGCCGTGGATGTTCACAAAGGCGTTGCGAGGATGATCGGGCGAGTTGCTCGTCAGGCCGTTCAAAAATAAAGCAGCATTATTACGAATGGCGAGAACTGTTCTGGATAGTGGATATAACTTCATACGAGGCGCTTAATCAAAATCCTTTTCAATAAGGTATTCTTCGATGATCTCTTTGTGGTCAAAGGCGTAATCCAGCTGGAGCAGGTCTTCATAACGGACGATTCGAAGCCCGGCCGCGTCATCGCCGGATCTTGGCTCTCCCTGCCCTTCCGCGATAAAAACGGTGGCAATGGTGTGAAAACGCGGGTCGCGACCCGGCGCGGAATACGTGTGGAATTGCCGCAAATCCACCAAGTCCAGATTCGTTTCTTCCTTGGCCTCGCGCAGCGCCGCCACCTCCAGGCTTTCGCCGTAATCGACGAACCCGCCGGGCAGTGCCCAGCCGCATGGTGGGTTCAAGCGCTCAATGAGCACAATGCCATTGGGCCCGCCAGAATCAGATGATTCTGGCGAGGTCTCGCCAAATTGTTTCGACAATTTGGCGGAACATTCGATGATAATATCCACCGTCACGTAAGGGCCGAAGCCTAACTTGCGCACGACATGGTCAATATATCCGCGGACGGTACGCTCAAAAACGGCAAACGTCTCTTCGTCATATAAACAGAATGTAACCTCGCGAAACGTCGTGCCGGAATCCCGGGCGCATTTCATAATCTCCTGGGTGATAATTTTGGCGGCCCCAACCGCCGGAAATCCTTCTTCAGCGCATCCCAAAGCCGGCAACGCCAGCGACCGGACCTTCAGTTCTTTCGCGCATTGCAGCGCGTGAAAAACGGCGCTGCGCAAAATATCCTGATCGGTGCGGCCGTCCGCCATTTTCGTGACCGCGTGAATGATATGCCGCGCCTTTAACCGGCCGGCGTCGGTGGAAACGGCCTTCCCCTCCCGGAACGGCCCCTTACTGACAGCTTCCTCTTCGATCGCATCCCCGCCTTCTTTGCGGATGAATTCTCCGAGACCGTCATTCATCTTCAGCTGCCCATCGGCAGGAATGATGATGGCGTCCACATTCAACCGGGCGATATCCCCCCGGATGATCTTGACCTCAATATCTGCGATATTCATGACACATCCTCCTCTAAACAAGACCAATACTTAAAGCGATGCCAAGAAGAACCAACATCGTCCCCACCACTATTTGCACGGCCCGTAATGTCACTTTTTTCAATATCTCTTTTCCAAAAAAAGCGCCGGCAAAAGCAGAGATTGTGGCCGCTAACACCAATCCACCGGAATCGGCAAGAGCTGTCGAATGAACGGAATAAAGACCAATACCATAAACAGTCAATCTTCCGAAGTCCACCATCACCGCCAATACAACATTCGTTCCAATAAATTCTTCCTTTTTAAGTCCTGCCTTGATGAGAAATACCGAGCGCAACGCCCCTTGATTGCCGGACAACCCGCCGAAAAATCCAGACAGGATCCCCCCGACAGCCATATATTTCTGGTCAACGGAAATTCTTGCGAATACCGGCATGAGTTCAAGGTACGAAAAAAATACAATGAGCGATCCGATCACCAGTTTGACAATGGTAATTTCATGGACATGGCCGCCAAGCCGGTATGACGCAATAACCGGGACCGAAGAAACATAGGTCAGCAATGACGCCCCCAATAAAGCGGCAATGACGGCAGGGATACCAAACCGGACGATAATGCTCTTATTTGCCGAACGCCCAACAAGCAGCAGCTTAAATAAATTATTCGCCAAATGTACGATGGCTGTTGCCCCAACCGCGACGGGGACGGGGAAGAACATCGCCAACACCGGCATGAGAACCGTCCCCAGGCCGAACCCGGAAAAGAGCGTCAGACCGGAGGCCATGAGCGCCGCCAGACAGACGACGAAATATTCCATCGTTATATTCTCCGGATAACTCCCTGTTTGGTCAAAACGATCCCATAGTGATACGGCTTTAAATCATATTGAACAGGATCACTGAACCCGGCTTCCCGTGCCCACTGGATACATTGCTCCGGCTTCGGGCGGATGTCCATCGAAGGGCCACGGGGTGTGGCGGCGTCATAATTCCAGTGGATGATACCGAGCTTCCCTCCGCGCCGAAGAATTCGCCACGCCTCCCGGAGCGACACTTCCGGGTTTTCGATGTGAAGGATGTTAAAGAGCATGACGTAATCCACGCTTTTCTCTTTGAGCCCCGCTCCCTTTACCGTAAAATCGCGCCGTATGGCATGGATGTTCTTCACCCCGGCCCTGGCCGCGGCTTCCTTTGTTTGCGCGATCATTTCAGCGTCGATGTCAATGGCATGCATGGCGCCTCGGATCATTTTCGCCGCGGGAATGGTGAACGTGCCGTAGCCGCATCCGAACTCCGCCGCGTCCGTGACATCCTTATCCAACCCCATGACGGCAAGTGTTTGCGCGGGATTAAAAAATCCCTCCCACATCTCTTTGTGCGGCATGCCGCTGTCTCTACCCTTCATAGCCAATCATGCCTACTGATCCAATAATTGCTCGAATTGCCTGATATCGTTAGTGGGAAATTCGCAATGATAATTCTTGCAGACATACGCCGTTGTCCGGCCACCCAGAGCCTGTTGATTCTCGACAAATGGAACTAACGCAATGATATCCCTGGCGGCCTCATCCGATAAAGATCTTAAAAGCACGACTTTGTTCGGAATAAAACGCTCATAAAGACTTTTTAACATTGCCGAAGTTTGTGGATCGTCTTTTTGACCGACAAGAACGATCTCTCTGGAAGGGCCGATGGCAAAATCCAGGGCCGTGAGCGATTGGGCGTAGGCACTCGGCCCCGACGACAACTCCTGACCGAAAGTTTTAAAATATTCTTCCGCCTTTTTCTCCCATTCGCGATTGAACATCAATCTCCCCATGCGAAGCAAATCCAGCAC
>MHGM01000078.1:13753-13976 GCA_001805565.1 Omnitrophica WOR_2 bacterium RIFCSPHIGHO2_01_FULL_52_10 | reverse complement strand
CCCCGTTTCCTTGACGCCGCGGTAGAACTCGTCGACCCCGACCTGGCGGCCGTGGCCCAGCACTTCACTGACCGTGATGAGATTGACATCCGCGGCATACAGAGCTTTCTTGACCTCTTCAAGCCTGTAAGGCTGGATAATAGCAATAACTAATTTCATGAAAAGTCCTCCTTTTTGTCACACGTTTTCTGTTTTATTCGATCATGGTGTAAGCACGCTCGTG
>MHGM01000078.1:12824-13517 GCA_001805565.1 Omnitrophica WOR_2 bacterium RIFCSPHIGHO2_01_FULL_52_10 | reverse complement strand
CTGGCGAAGATCCCTGTGGCGATAGCGCCCCAGAACCCGCCGATCCCGTGGACACCGAAAGCGTCCAGAGAATCATCATAGCCGAGCTTGGGCTTGATCACGCTCACCGCGAAGTAGCAAAATACACTGACCAGGACCCCGATCCAAAGGGATGCCCCGACATCGACAAACCCGGAGGCCGGCGTAATGGCGACCAAACCCGCGACGGCACCGGTAACGGTCCCGAACATCGTGGGTTTGCCATTAAAGGTCCATTCGAGCGCGGCCCAGGTTAATGCTGCTGTGGCAGCGGCGGTGTTGGTAACCACAAAAGCACTGGCGGCCAATCCATTAGCCGCAAGGGCGGATCCCGCGTTGAACCCGAACCAGCCGAACCACAACAATGCCCCGCCTAAAACCACAAAGGGAATATTGTGCAGCGACGGCTTATCAATCCCCATCCTCTTGCCGATAAATAAAGCGGTCACCAGACCGGCAACTCCTGCGTTGATATGAACGACGGTGCCGCCCGCGAAATCCAGGGCGCCCATATTGCGCACCCAGCCGCCGACAGCCCATACCATATGACAAATGGGAGCATAGACAAAGGTGAGCCATAAAACAGTAAAAACAATAAATGCGGAAAACTTCATGCGCTCCGCGAACGCCCCGATAATCAGTGCCGGGGTGATGACGGCGAACATCGCCTGGAAG
>MHGM01000078.1:8175-12654 GCA_001805565.1 Omnitrophica WOR_2 bacterium RIFCSPHIGHO2_01_FULL_52_10 | reverse complement strand
GCCGATAAAGGGGCTCCCTTTCCCGAACGCAAGACTATAGGCATAAAGCACCCACAGGACACTGACAAGGGCCAATGTTCCCATGCACTGCATAAGAACCCCCAAAACGTTCTTACGCCTGACCATGCCTCCATAGAAGAAGGCCAGCCCCGGAGTCATCAGCATGACAAGTGCCGATGAGGCCAGGACCCACGCCGTGTCACCGGCGCTGATTGGGTTGATTACTGCTGTTTCCATTAGGTTATTCCTCCTTTTTATAAGTACCCGGCTGAAGGACATGCGCACAGCAGCCGATACCCGATGACCCTGCCCCCGCCTGTCGGGACCAGGGATTTCTTGTTTTTAGAGAGAATGCCGGCTATGGGCCACAAGTACCCCTATCGCCAAAAGAACTTCTGAAAACATAAAAATAAGCGCGAGATTCCGTATATTCCGTATCATAGCCCTGATCTCCTTTTGCGGACAAATAAAAAACTCAACCCTCCATAACGGAAAGTTGAGCTTCAGCGCCCTGAATTCTGGTTCACCATTTGGCTAAGGACCTCGGCGCCCTTATCAGTCACCCCGGTTGATTGACTTCGTAAATCAAAGCACCGGGGTTATTTGCCACCACACATTCCGGGAGCAAATAACAAAAAGCCTTCTCCCGAAAAACTTTATTTTGGAAGAAGGCATCAACGCCTTAAAAACAAGTGAAGTATAAACTGACTTGCGCGCCGTGTCAAGTTTTTTCTCAAGAATGCCTTTCCAAGGGCCTCCGTAAGATTTCTATGACAACTGCGGTTTAATAAGTTCATATATATGTAAAATCTTCCGCACGCCTTCGGTCAAAGAATTTGAGGAAATGGTTGCTCCGGTTATACCGTCAATGCCTTTGTGCAGCTGTAAGGTATCTTTGATCGTTTTCCCTTGATATTGTCGAAGAAAACGCGGTTTGGCAATAGGGCGGCCCCGGATTTCCTGATAATCCAAAATAATGATCCGGGAAACCGCGCCGCTGGTATCCAGCCCGACCAAATAATGGATCAGCCCCCACTTGCCGATCACCGTATCTTCAAAGGCGCAGCCGAGGGTCTCGCTCTGCCCTCGCGCGATGTGGATGATGACCTGCTCGGTATGTTTTCCTGCGAAGGTCAGCCGCGCCGCCTTTTCAACCTGATGGATTTGTTCTTGGGACAGCTGAACAACCTGCCGGTCAAAATGGCCGGCTTTGGGGAACATTTTTTTTAACGCCCCGTCCACGGTCGCCAATTCTTCGGCAAAAGCACTGCCGCCGAAGACAATCGAGGCACAAACAAAAATCACGGCCGCGCCGCTGTGTCTAAAATCCCAAGGCGACCGAAGAAACAAACCCATTATTGTCTCCCGCTTCCAGGATTTCATTTTTGGTATGGTTGAACTGATACTCGAATTTGACCACGAAACTGTCTAAGGGACGATAATTCAAGCCGATCGTAGAGCGGTCTTCTTCATTATCCCCGCTTCCTGCCGCGTCGCTGTCATCGCCGATCTTCGCCCAATCATATCGTCCCACCAGCGTGAGCGTGGGACGCTCGAAGCCTCTGCCTAAAAAAGTATTATTCAAAAATTCCGGCCAGAAATGATAGTTCAACTGAGCATAAGCTCCCTGAAAGTAATTGGCCAGATCGCTGGCGGCGGTTGGCGTTTCTTCCACGCCAAAATACGCGTATTCCGTGACCAGTTCCAGCGGGCCAAAAGTATTCAGGGTATCGAAGCCAATTCCCGTTATGGCATCTCCCTTGCCATTATACTCGCCGCTATAGCCGTTGACAGCTGCTTCATGACCCAGAAAAGGACTGACGGCAACCCGGCCGACAAACGCCTTATCGTCATTATTGTCGGTCTTCAAGCTGTTTTTCGCCCCGCTCGTACCGGTGTCCGAGAAACCACTGTCGAGGCCATTGACCGCGTAAATTTCGTAATTGATCATCAGGTCTTCGTAAGAACCGAGGGCGGGATTAAACTCACCGAAAAATCCATATCCGGCCTCGGTCCACGTCGTGGGGATAATGTCCTTGGCCAGGATCGGACGATCGGTCAAGTCTTGCAGGTCCGAATCATGATAAAGATTATACCGCCCAAACGGCGACAAGACAGCCCCTGCCCGCAAATTAATCATGTCATTAATAAGGTAATCCCCGTAGGCTTGTTCGACTTTTGCCTCACCATCGCCGGCCGGAGCGTTCGTGCCGCCATATTCGATTTCATATTCGGAATTAAAACGGATCCTGTCGGCCAGCTGCGCGCCAATATTAATAATCCACCGGTGCTGACGGAAAGCAGCATCCTCATTTTCTCTGTCCAGGTACTCCATGTCAAAGTAGCCGCCCAGCGAAACGTTGCCGAAGCCAAATGGATTTTTGACCAGAAGCCCTCCATCGCCCACCGGGGCGTTGTGCCGGCCGATGTAATCGACCTGCAAAGTCTCGTCTTTAATCTCCTGCTTGATCTCTTCCCTTAATTGAGTGACTTGATCGGTTACTCTTTGTTCCTGGCTGGCTTCTAACTGTCCAATTTTTGCTTCCAGACTTTGTATTTTGGACTCATAATCACTTCTTAATTGTTGAACCATCACTTTAAGCTCGAATACCTCATCCGCGCCTGAAGGCCGGATACCCAATGTTAAGATCACAAGTGCTGCGGCTGTTATCCTGATGAATCTCATCTTTCCCTCCCCATCATGATGGTAATGACTTGACTTAAATTTGACTTTAACGTATAGTTTCACCGATGATAAGCATTACACAGATCAATGACTGGGGAAGTCTTCATCCTCTCATCGTGCATTTTCCTATCGCTTTGCTGGTCGTTGCCCCGCTCTTTATCGCGCTGGGACTCATCGTTCCCCAATTCCGCAAAGCTTTTTATATGTGTGCTTTGATATTAATGCTGCTGGGCACGGCAGGCGTTTTTCTCGCCGTTTCCACCGGGGATTCCGCCGCCGAGGCACTAGCTAACAATCCGGCGGTCACCGTCACTTTAAATAACCATGTGCGATTTGCTGAACAATCGCGATTGAATTTTAGCGCTCTTGCCATCCTTTTTCTCTTCTACGTTATTTTCCGTACCTTCATTGAGCAGCGCCTCGGCAAACTTGACCCGGCCGCTGCCTTGACCTTCCTTATTATTTACACCTTGAACCTCGCGCTTATCTTCAATGCTGCCCATTACGGCGGAAAACTGGTCCACCAACACGGTATAAAGTCAGCGCTTTACCGTGATTCTCCCAAAAAATAAGTTCTACAATAACTTATTTACAAGCAAAAATGAAGCCCTTATTCTTATTTTTTATAAGAAAAAGGACTCTCAATGTCTGATTGGTCGCCTCTTGCGTTACAAATAAGTTATTTCGTAACGTATTTTAAGGCGCATATTCATTTTGTCAAGAAAAATTTTTATTCAACGAACGTCAGCAGGGCCATGACGGCAATCCCCAGCAGGATGCACGCCAACTGCCCCAGCGAGACGGCGGGAGGGGCGTCATGCTCGTGCAATTCCGGGATCAGATCCGATCCGGCGATGTACAAAAAGCCGCCGGCCGTCATGGGAAGGATATAGATCAACAAATTACCGACATGCGGGCCGAGCGCGAAGATCAATACCGCCCCGGCGAACGCCGCGAGCGCGGAAAGCAGATTGTACCAAAGGGCTTTGCGGACGGAGAGTCCGCCGTGCACGAGGATGCCGAAATCCCCGATCTCCTGGGGGATCTCATGGAAAATGACCGCCAGGGCCGTGGCAAAGCCGACGGCGGGGCTCACCATAAAGCTCGCGGCGATGATCATGCCGTCCAAGGCATTATGCACCCCGTCACCAATAAGATTCAGGGCGACCACCGGATGCCTGTGCGCGGTTGTGGTGGGGACATGACAATGCTGCCACCGCAAGAATTTCTCCAGGACAAAAAAAAGGATGATCCCCAAAAGGATCAAAAGCGAAGCGGCCATATTAAAACCTGCCTCCTCGAAGATCCCCGGTAACAAATGAAGGAAGACGTCCCCGAACAACCCGCCGACGGCAAAGCTCACCATGTACAGAAGCATTTTCTTGAGCCGTTCGACGTTCAAGGATAACGTAAAGATCCCGATCAGGGAAATGAGGCTGACGACGACCAGACTGGCGAAGGTATAAACGACAGGCATGAAATGATTTTAGGCCAACTCCCCGGCGAAAACAACATAAAATTCCCGTAAAAAATCCGTGCCGGAAAACCTTAAACAGGTATAATATTTTTTAAGGAATCCATGGTAAACCTCGAAACCCTATTAAGCAATCTCGCCGGCCTTGTTTGGGGGCCGCCCCTTCTTATTCTTCTTTTCGGCACTCATATTTTTTTATGCTTTCGCCTGCGGTTCATCCAGCGCTATATTTTTCATGCCATAAAAATTTCCCTGGAACGTAAAAAAGAAGGTGACGGTGATATCAGCCAGTTCGGCGCGCTCACGACCGCCTTGGCCG
>MHGM01000078.1:0-8165 GCA_001805565.1 Omnitrophica WOR_2 bacterium RIFCSPHIGHO2_01_FULL_52_10 | reverse complement strand
CCGTCGCCGCCGGCGGCCCCGGCGCCGTCTTGTGGATGTGGTTAACGGGTGTCTTCGGGATCTCCACCAAATACGCCGAGGCGCTTCTTTCCGTGAAATATCGTATTACGACCCCGCAAGGCCAAATGGCCGGCGGCCCCATGTATGTCCTCGAACGCGGGATGAATTGCCGTTGGCTGGGAATTGTCTTCGCTTTTTTTACCGCGGTCGCCGCCTTCGGCATCGGCAACATGGTCCAGGCCAATTCCATCGCTCAGCTGGCCAAAGAAACATTTCACGTTTCGCCGTGGATAACGGGGATCATAATCACCGTTCTTACGGCCGTGGTTATTTTAGGCGGGGTGCGTTCCATTGCCAACATCTGCGAGAAATTGGTGCCTTTTATGGCCATTTTCTACGTCGGAGGATGTCTGATCCTGCTCGCGCTTAAATTTGAAACCCTCGGGGACACGATCACGCTCATTCTGAAAACCGCTTTTACAGGCCAGGCGGCGATCGGCGGATTTTTGGGGGCGGGCATGAAAGAAGCGATCCGTTTCGGCATCGCCCGCGGACTTTTCTCCAATGAATCGGGCCTGGGCAGCGCGCCTATTGTCGCGGCCGCGGCGCAAACAAAAAATCCCGTGCGCCAGGCGCTTGTTTCCTCGACCGGCACGTTCTGGGACACGGTTGTCGTATGCTTGATGACAGGTCTGGCGATCGTCAATTCCGGCGAATGGACGGGCGGCCTCAACGGCGCGGCCCTGACGAAAAAAGCTTTTGAAGATTTCCCGATCGTGGGGCCGGCGGTCCTGACCGTCGGACTTTTGACCTTCGTTTTCTCGACGATCCTCGGCTGGTCGTATTACGGAGAAAAGGCCGCGGAATATCTCTGGGGGGCCAAGGCGATCATGGTCTACCGCTATCTTTGGGTGGCCGCGGTCATGGCCGGATCCGTCGTTCAATTATCGCTGGTGTGGAACTTTGCCGATATCGCCAACGGCCTGATGGCGGTCCCCAACATCATTTCCCTGCTGGTACTCAATAAAGTCGTCGTCGAGGAAACCCGACTTTATCTGTGGAATAAAACGTAGCTTAGTCCCCAGAAATATTCTTCCACGGCCCGAAACATTACGCCCCTTTCTTAAAATCGCTTAAAAATGGCGCGAGCTTCTGGAAATGGCCGTCGATCCACCGGCTGGTCTCGGAGAGGATATTCTCAAGCGATCTGCGCGGCGCCCATCCGGTATGTTTTGTAATCAAAGAATTATCCGCGATATAAATGCGCAGATCGTGCGGCCGGGTCTCAGCAACGGCGGTCAACGGCATGGCAACTTTGGTGATGGCGGAAACCTGTTTGGTTAATTCGTAAAGCGAAAAAGAGTTCTTCCGTCCGCCGCCGATATTGAACAACTGGCGGTCAACACGTTCCATCTGCTCAATCTCAAGGAGAACAAGCTCGCAGACATCGTCGATGTGCAGAGCGTCCCGGACCTGTTTGCCCGTGCCGCCGTACCCGATATAACTTAAAGAGCCTTTATATTTGTGCCGGGCGACCCAAAATCCGACCACCCCCTGGTCTTCTTTCCCCCATTGCCAGGGGCCGGCGATGATCCCGAAACGATTGATGACCCCCCGCAGTTTATACATATCCAGATACTCCATGATAAGGTGCTCGGAACAAAGTTTGGTCGCGCCGTACAACGAACGCACGCCGTTTAAAGGGAACTGCTGCGTGATCCCCTCATAACTATAGCCCGTTCCCGACGCATCTTTCTTCCAATCATACCGCGTGGGCAGTTCCTCCCACGGGATTTCTTCCAGGGCGGCAACGGGATAGACCCGGCTGGTCGACAAGAATATAAAATCCGCTGGAGAGCGGCGGGCGAGTTCCAGGCAGTTAAATGTGCCGATCAAGTTCGACTGGATGGCCTTAAACGGCTCTTGCCGGGACGCCAGGACGGAGGGCTCGGCGGCGCAATCGACGATCAGATCAACACGGCCAAGCCGGGCCAGATGCTTTGGGTTGGTTACATCGCCCTTGATAAGCCGTATGCCATGGTCTTTAAGACGGGCGGCGTTAAGTTGCGTGCCGCGCCGCTGCATGTTATCAAGACAGACAACGCGATAATCAGCAAACCGGCCGTTTAAAAAAACCGCCAGATTCGACCCCACAAAGCCGGCGCCGCCGGTAATAAGAAGATTTTTCTTCATTGCTTTTTATAATCGCGGCCGCACAAAAGTCTTTCCAGAAAGACATAAATGATGATGAAAAGATAGCGGCTGCCCATTTCATTGAGCTTCAGGTTTGTTTTCCCCTTACGACGCTCATGCCAACTGGTGGGGATCACCGCGTAACTATAACCGCGGACAATGGCTTTGAGCGGCAGCTCGACCGTAATGTTAAAATGCCTCGAGAGGATTGGCTTAATCCCATCGATGGCCTGGCGGGAATAGCATTTAAAAGCGTTGGTGGTATCATTGTATCCAAAACCGAAAAGAACATTGATAAACCAATTAACAGTCCGGTTTAAAACAAGCTTCAAAACTGGATACCCTTCCACAACCGTCCCTTTTCCCCACCGTGACCCAAAACAACAATCGTAACCGCTCTCAATTTTTTCGACATAGCGGACCATGTCCCGGGGATCGTCCGCGGCATCAGCCATAACAATGATCGCAATGTCCCCTTTGTATTCCTGCAATCCTTTACGGATGGCGTTCCCGAACCCATAAGGAGGTTTATTGTCAACCATGCGGATGCGGGGATCGCGGGAACTTAATTCCCCAACGATCTCTCCGGTGCGGTCGGTCCCACCGTCATTAACGACGATCATTTCATAACGGAAATGGTGTTTGTCAAATTCCCGCTGGATACCGGCAACAGTATCCTTGATGTTACCCTCTTCATTCTTGCTGGGAATAATGACCGAAACGAAACTCATGAACCCCATTATAAAATAGGCCCGCGCCTTTGCCTATAGTTATTGCGGGAAAAATCGGCCGTAAAGTCCTTGCGCCGCCTCTTTTTTATTGATAATGTGAAAAAGGTTTCATTGACGTTAAGCCGCTGGAGAATTGCTGATGTTCCTGGTTGAATCACTCCTTGCCGTCGCCGTTTTATTCTTCGCCATACGCCTCAATGTGATCCGGGACTACACGATCGTTTACTTTTTGATGCTTGTTTTCTTCGTGTTTTCTTTGCTCCCCAGCTTGGGTATCCCCTATATTATTGACGATGTAGACCATTTCCATAACATGGCCAGGGCAATCCAGACCCATACAGTGGCCAGCTGGCTGATGGCCCCCCATAACGAACACGTCATTCCGTTATTAAAGGCCATTTATCTTTTCTGTTACACATACTTTTGGCTCAATCCGGAAATATTCCATCTGATCATAATCGCCGTTTGCGTCGGGATCGTAGTGTTGACATATAAACTGCTCTTTGCCCTGACCCGATCGGCGCCGGCGGCGCTGATCGGCGGCTCCATCATGGCGGCAACGAATCTTTTCGACGGCGCCATTTTCGTCATAACCAACTCGCATATCCTGTTCTCACTTTTCCTTTTCCTGCTTTTATTTTACGCGATTTATCAATATTCCCTGCAAAAAAAGACCTCCTGGCGACTCACCGCCTTTTCCGCTGTTTTACTTCTTCCCTCCACCTTCGCCCTCGGGCTGACGTCGATCGGATTTGCCGTCTTGTTTGTCTATTTATGCCTCCCGCCGGATTTGCGCCGCGACAGCAAAGACCTATTCCCTGTTCTTTGTGCCGCGTGGATTTTAAGCCTCCTCCCCTATGTCTACGCGATGAACGCGATCATCCATGCCGATCACTACCAAGACCTCGGCGCGCGTTCTGTTTTCGAAATCGCGAATTTCCTGGCACCCGTTCCGTTTCTCATCAGCCACGTCACCGGGAAACTCATCCCGTCCATCATCGCCAACCCCTACCTGGCCTTCGGCCTTTTCTTTGTGTCCTTTTTCGCGGCCGGCAACCGCGCCAGGGAAGTGGCATGGAAGCGAATCCTCTTTTTTATGCTCTTTGGACTTTCCAATAATTTTATTATTTACGTCTTTCGCAGCGCCTGGGGCCCGGCGTATCTGGATTTTCCGCGCTATTACGTGTTTCCGGCAGCCATGCTCGCGCTCTGTTACCCTCTGGCGCTCCATCCTTTTCTTGAAAGCAAACCGCAATTTAAAAAGATGCCGGCCGTACTTTTGGTTTCCCTGCTATGCTTTTTTGCCGTCACCTACGGCAGTCTGCGCCGTCACACCAACGCTCGCCGGGCCGTCACCGAAACCCTTCTGATGCAGAATTTTTACGTCAATTTCCGAAAAGCCTTCGTCGATTATTTCCCGGGGTCCGCTGCACGAAAAAATCTGCACGCTAAAAACGTCAATATCCTGCTTCCTGCCGCGCTCGCCCGTTATCCCTTACGCAGCGCTCAATTCTACGCGCAGTATATTCTCCCCGCGCCGATCAATAACAGAATCATCTGGGCCGACGAAACCGACCCGGCCTTCCTCGAATATTTAAAAGCCAAAGAATATTTTTTCCTGATCGAATAACGACGGGGGAACTAGAGGTTGACGCCTTTTTCTTTGGGAGTGATAATCCCGGCGGAAACGACCGAAAGCCCCTGCGAAAGCTGTTTTCCAACACCGTAAATCGTTTTAATAAACGGGATCCTCTGACTAATACTTTCCAGCAGCCTTAGCAAGCGACGGCCGCGGATATTACTGACGATGAGTCCAATGAAATAAAGCGAAACCAGAAGCAGCAAGATCCCCAATCCCGGGATCTTGCGCACCGCGTAGAAATTGCCTAAAAATCCCATCACCCTTTGATCGATGAGGACATAAAGCAATCGGACGGCCAAGACGCACAGCAAAAGCGGAATAATGGCCAGGAGCCCGCGAAAAACATAAACGCGGATGTGTTGGAAGAAATGTTTCATGGGAATATCTGGCTGCCCCGCTAGGACTCGAACGAAACTTTATCTCTAGTTCCATCTCTGTATCACCCAGGGGCGTTGGTTGGAATCGAACTATTTATTCCGAGTTGCTTTTCCCTATATTGCAGATGGAACAGAGCGTTTGGAGATTTTCTAAAACGGTTTCGCCGCCATTTGCCCAAGCTTTTGCATGATCGACATGCAAAATAATGCTTTGGTCGGTTGCCGGAGAACGGCCGCATTTCTTACATTTAAAGTTATCCCTTCTCATCACGAGAAACCGTAATCTCCAATTGATAGACCTCGCTGTCTTATGCTTGGTAACTGGTTCAACCTTTAAGGCTTTAATTGCTTCCTCAGAGGAAACATTTTGCTCATCATTCACATATTTTACAAATCTTTCTAATGCTT
The DNA here is from genome assembly GCA_001805565.1 of Omnitrophica WOR_2 bacterium RIFCSPHIGHO2_01_FULL_52_10. Classification (GTDB taxonomy): domain Bacteria; phylum Omnitrophota; class Gorgyraeia; order Zapsychrales; family Zapsychraceae; genus UBA10015. The sequence continues at coordinate 2,814 of MHGM01000078.1, read as the reverse complement.
TTCGCCATGTACCAAAACGGTTTTCGTAAGTGCCAACATGGTATTTCGAAAGTGGTTTCTGAACCTCTGCATATCGCGGCTGCCTTCCAAGTTTAATCCAAATTGCTTCAAGGTTTTTAAATAATTCTTCTTCAGGAAGATTCATTGGCGTTCTGGTTTTTTCTAGTCCAGCTTTTTCCAAAGCATTAAACCAACTACCAAATCTCCGAATATATGTCGTGGTGCCATATTTACCGTGCTCGTCATTGTCAGTACGATTAAGAGCAGTTTTATTGAGCTTCAAAGAGATGCGTTTTAACTCAGCGATTAGTTCTTCGTTTGTAATACCTCGATGATATTCTTCCAATTCGAATTTCATATTTCACTTTCACTTTTTATTCAAATACTCAAAAGCCCATCGATAAAAACGCTCAGTCTGCTTATAAATATCCGACGCGTCGCTTTCACGAAATTCTCTGTCTTCATAAGCTATGATGTTTTTCTTGGCAATGATCCGGCGAACAGTTGCTGCTTGTTTTTCAACTCCGGCAATAGGTGCACGCCCTAATAGTTCTATAACCTGTATATGATCTTCAACTGCCGAGCGAATTCCTTGTGACTTTACTAACAACGCATCGCAAGAAGATATCACACAATGCACGGCATTGAGCCCTACGGCTGTCCACATGCGATTTTTATAGGCATGCTCCATAGTGTCATAGAATTCCTCTGCTTTATTCCAATACACAGCATACTCGCTTTGATTAACCGCTCTTGTTTTTAGATGTTTCGTCATCGTAAAAGTTTCTCCAATCGATCGCCATATATGAGTTGATAAGATTTGAGAATGTTGGGGACAACCCCAGTTTTCTTTTTGGCATTACTCTTAAACTCGGCAAGGCTGTTCACATAAGGCGAAATGAGGTTACCCCATTGAGAAGATAACTGTTGGTCAATATCAGAAAAAAGCTTTTCGGCCTTTTTCTTCAATTCAGCGGTTTTTACAACCACCAGCAAATCAATATCGCTGGTGGCCCTTTCTGTTTTGGTATGAATACTACCAAAAAGCGCAATACTTAAAATATTGTCCTTAAGCGCAGATTTTTTAATTGCCGCGCGCATAATATCAAATAACCGTTCGCTTAAAGTCTTCTCAAATAAGAAAAGAGGTTTCAAAACTTCATGGACTATCGAACGTTCTTCGTTTAAGCGAAATAAATGGGTTTTCCCGACCGGACGCATGACCAATACCCCTTCGCGTAGAAGGTCCTGCAAAATTTCATGGGCGGTCTTTGGCGTCACGCCAACCATCTTTGCTATTTGACGTCCGCTCATTTCACCCGTGTTTTGGCAAAGAGCTCGTAACGCCCGAATTTTAATCTCATTATTTAGAATTTTGTCTAATGGTTTATTTAATCGCATATGTTTCTCCAAGTAAACACATGTTTACTTAAGTAAACAAATAATACCCTAAGATTGGCTCTTTGTCAAGCCTCTTATTTAAGTGTGATTTGGACATTTCGGTTGCGATTTTAGGCCACCATTAAGAGAGATAACCAGCCTTTAAATATCTTTATAATTTGGTTCGAAAAGGTGAAACTGAAATCGAGAAACTAAATGCCAAGTCAGAGATGAAGAGATACGAAACAGAGGGATTCCGAGAATATTAAACTTATGTTTAAGCTAAATTGAAACGCTTCTTTTAAAAATCCTAAAATGAAAATCTTATAATCGTGTAAGTATTTGACACATGTGGGCATAAAAAAATCCTGATTGGGTCGTCCCCATCAGGATTTTGCTTATCTCTCATTAACAATTCCGAGAGATTAGACTGGCTGCCCCGTCTGGACTCGAACCAGAACAAAGTGATCCAGAGTCACTTGTGCTACCGATTACACCACAGGGCAAATCTATTTATGAAAACGCCTCCCGCAATCTCTGGACCGTCTTTTCTTTTCCCAAGATCGCCATCGTATCAAACAGGCCCGGGCCGATCGTTTTGCCGGTCAATGCCACGCGGACAGGATGCACCAGTTCCGCGGCCTGGATCCCGAGCTCGGCGACCAGATCGCGAAAGGTCTTCTCGAGGCTGACCGCGTCGAAAGTGTCCAGCCGGCTTATGCGCTCGCTTAAAATCCGGAACTCTTTTGACCGGTCATGGGAAAGATGCTGCTGCTGGATCTCGTCGCCAACCGTCAATTGATCCACAAAGACAAAATCCGCCCATTCCAGAAAATCCGTCAACGTCGACATGCGGACTTTGAACAAGTCTACTATTTTCTCGAGCCGCTGCTTATCGAAATCTGCGCTGACATATCCCTTCCCCTGCAAAAACGGGATGAGCAGATCCGTCAGCTTTCCGGCGGGCATTTCCTTGATGTATTGCCCGTTGAGCCACGTCAATTTGTCCATGGAAAAAACGGCCGCTGCCTTATTAATCTTCTTGATGGAAAATCTTTTTACGGCCGCGGCGAGGTCAATCTTTTCCTGATTGCCGCCCGGCGACCATCCCAGCAGCATCAGATAATTGACGATGGCTTCAGGTAAAAATCCCTCTTTTTTATAATCGCTGACGGCCACCGCGCCCGTGCGTTTGGACAACCGGCCAGCATCGCCCATGATCAAAGGAAGATGGGCGAACTTCGGGGTCTTGAGCCCCAGCGCCTGATAGATCATGATCTGTTTCGGAGTGTTTGAAATATGGTCTTCCCCGCGGATGACGTGGGTAATCTCCATCGCGGCGTCATCGACCACGCACGCGAAACTGTACGTCGGCGAGCCGTCAGATTTCATTAAAACCTGGTCTTTGATCGTGGCGGTATCAAAAGTAATTTC
>MHGM01000077.1:4956-6627 GCA_001805565.1 Omnitrophica WOR_2 bacterium RIFCSPHIGHO2_01_FULL_52_10 | reverse complement strand
TCGGTATCTTTTAAAGCCTCCTTGACCTTGGTCAATTTCTGAATATCCGCCTTCAACTGATCGGATTCGGCCGTCACGGCGCGGTTGCGGTCGGACAGCTCCGATTCCCGCGCGCGCAAAAAGGCCCGTTCAACGGCCAATTCTTTTTGGGCCAACCGGCTCTTTGTCAATTCCCCGCTCAATTCCGCGACTTGTTTATCCAGCGCGGCCTTCCCGGATTCCAACGCCGTGATCGTCGACCGGCTTTCTTCCTGTTCCGCCCCGGCCCGGGTCCATTCTTTCTGTAATTTCTCGTTCTCCCTGCTCAGGGCGTCCGTCCTCCGGCTGATTTCTTCAATCTTCTTGTTCAACGCGGCGTTTTCCGATTTGAACGCCTTGACGGCCGACTGGCTGCCGCCTTGCACCTTTTTAACCTCGGCCAATTCTTGCTCCAGGCCGGTTTTCTCTTCAGTCGATTTGTCCAACTGATCATTTAACTTCGCAACGCGCTCCTCCAACGCGGCCTTTCCGGATTCCAGCATCTTGCCCGTTGATTGAACTTCGGCGCGCATCCCCTGTATTTGCGTTAACTCTTCGCGCAACTTGTCCCGCTCCCTGGTCATAAATCCCAATTTTTCATTGGTCTGCTCTATCGCTTTCTGGAATTCCGAATAACGCAATTTTCCCGCCTCCACTTCTTTTTGGGCCTGCGCGAGGTTTTCCCGCTCCCGCTGCAAATTGCGCACGTGGCCGATGAGGACATTGCGCTCGTTCTCGAGCTGCGCGTATTTCTGTTCCAGGGCGTTGAGCTTTTCCCTGAATTCCAGGTTACGCTGGACGAGAAGCTCGTAATCGCTTTGGGCGGCGGGGGCGGACACAGGCGCACACAGCGTCAGCAAGAATATTAAAAAAGGAATGGCACGTTGGGTTTGATTGAAATTCATAACGGCATTTGGGTTATCCGACCATCCGGTTACCCGCCCTTAGAAATCGCACAGCGATTTCAAGGGTAAAGTCCCGGAAATTTCTCGGAGAGAAATTTCTCGGGATGACTGGGCGATCCGGATCCCCGGATATCCGGTTTTCCTGATTCCCGGAACATTAAATTTCTTATTTCCTTATTCCCTTCATCTCTTTCTGCAAATCGCGCTGCAACAAGAAAGATTCCTGCCCGCTGATGATGCGCGGCGTCAAAAAGACGATGGTTTCCGTCCTTTGGACCGTATCGCTGTTATTCTGGAACAATTTGCCGACGACCGGAACATCCCCCAGCACCGGCACTTTATTGGCCGATTTTTGTTTATAGTCTTTGATCATCCCGGCGATAATGATGGTGGTTCCGTCTTTGATCAGAATGGTCGATTCGGCGTTGGAGGTTTCAATGACCGGCACCCGCTGGTCCGCCGTTTCCGACGGGAAAAAGCTGGTAATAGAGCTGACCTCGGGCTTGATCAGCATGCTGATATAGCCCTCCTTGTTAATGGTCGGCGTCACGTTCAGCTTGACGCCCACGTCCACGAACGTAAAGTCGGTCGATTCGGTGGTGGCGGCGTCCGTCGTGGTCGTGGTCGTCTCCGAATACGGCTGTTTGGTGAGGACGTTGATGGTCGCTTCCTTTCCTTCTTCAGTGGCGATATGCGGGTTCGACAGAATTTTAGTTTCCCCAACCGCCGCCAGCGCCTCCAGAACGAA
>MHGM01000077.1:0-4896 GCA_001805565.1 Omnitrophica WOR_2 bacterium RIFCSPHIGHO2_01_FULL_52_10 | reverse complement strand
CGTGAACAACCGGTCCCAGTCAATGCCCCATTTATACGTGTCCGAAAGCGTGACCTGGATGATCTTTGCCTCAATGAAGACTTCCCTGGTCTTGCGGTCAAACGCCTTCATGATGGTCCCGATCTCCGCGAGCTTATGCGGCAAATCCGTTATGACAAATGTGTTCGTGCGCGCGTCGGTACGGATACTGCCGACGTTGGGGGTGAGCGCCGCGGTCACCTCCGCCTGGATGGCGTCGACCTTGGCGTAACTTAGTTCGAAAACTTTAGTTTCCGTCGGTAAAACACGGGCGATTGTGGAAATATCCGACTTTTTGACGACCGCGTCCATCTCCTCGATCTTCTGCGGCGTGTCCACAACGACCAGCAGTCCCGTGGTATCATCAAAGATGATCTTCCCGATATCGCTTTTGACGTTGCCCAAAAGCGTGCCCACGTTCTGGGCCGAGGCGTACTTGAGCTGATAAATGACCGTCCGGCGCTGGTCGTTAAAATCCACTCCCTGGCGGATCTTGTATTCGTTGCTGGAAATGATCTTGATCACATTCCCCTGGACCTGATAAGCCAGGTTGTTGGTGGAAAAGAGGATCTTCAAAATATCGCTGATGCTGACATCGCTGACCAGCAAATTGACCGACCCGGCGACGTCTTGGGCGATGGCGACGTTCATATTCCCCTCGACGGCCAAAAATTTAAGAAAATCCACAATAGACATGCCCTTGATATCCACCGAGATTTTTTTTGCCAGTCCCGGAAAATCTTGCGCGGACAAGGCCTCCTGCGTACTTGTCTTGAGCGGCTCGGCAACGGCCGGCGTTTTAGTTACAGCGCTCTTATCCGGCGCAGCCATCGCCGGCACACCAAGCGCCGCTATAAATATCATCAAGAGCCGACATATCCTTTTCTTCACAGCTCCATCTCCTCCTCACCATAACTGATCACTATTTTACTGCGAAAAATATCCTTCACTTTGATTTCGGTTTTTCCGATCCGATCGTCTTTTTTCAAAAAATATATTTCCTGGGCCGCCGCGTCCTGGATCATGGCTTTGGGAGTTTCCCCCCACGCGATCCCCACGACACTCAAGCCATTGGCCAGCTCCTTTAATTTAGGCTTGGGCGGTTCCGGCGGCAACGCCTCCGGCAGGACCGGTCCTTTCACCTCCCCCACAGGGTTGAAGATGTCTCTGCCACGCACCTGCCCCAGATAATAATCCACAGGTTGATACGCTTCGATATCCGGCGAAGTCGATTTCGCAAATCTGACATGCGAAATGCTCTGCATCAATTTCGTGATACTGGATTTCCTGTTGACCGCGACGGTTATGGAATAAACCATCAAAAGGACCAACGCTCCGGTTAAAACCTTATTAACCGAGTCCAGGTCAATGCCGTTTGTCAGCAGCTGCTTGACGGAATCTATCCCCTGCAAGCGTATCGGGGAAGCGAACAATGACCGGGGGCCCGCACCGCCCGAAGTCTTCCTCCCGAAGGGAGCTTGTCGGCCTGGCAAAGGAAGCCCCTTTGTCAAAAATGTCAAAAATTGCCGGATGTTTCCTGAAAAAGAACCTTTAGGGCCTTTACCCGCCGGCGAATTTTGATTCTTTATCGCATCCCCGGCAGGATTCTTGCCCTCCGGGCCATAGGTCCCCTGCGGGGGAGGGACTTTAAAAACCCGTTCTGCCGGCGGGACCGGTGGAATCAGATCGTCGCTCATAATCCAGTCAATTTCTTGCGAATTAAACGCAAAGAATATCCTTCCCTGACCAACTGCGTGATTTTCTCCAGACGCCTGCGGACTTCCCCGCGATCGTACATCCGCACGTTACCGTTTTTGGTCACCACGTCCAATAGCCCCAGGTTGGTGTAATGGTTCACCGCCTGGTAGGTGATATGAAATTTCTGCGTGATCTCCGCCGCGGAGATAAAACTGGAATTTGATTTCCTGTGCATAAGCATATGAATTAAAATGCTCCGTACTTATGGTAATCACAATAGGTATACTAAGCACTATATATACCATATTACAAAATGCACGCAAGAATTATTTAAAGAATTTAAGGACTGCTGGAGAGGGGACGTTCGTGGGGTTCATTGAGTTTGTTGGGTTTAACGCAACAAACTCAAGTTATTCAAACCGGATCTCATCGAGATAGAACGTGCAGGTCTCGGGGTTAACGTCTTCGGACGTGGACCAGGCGATCCCGCCGCTGATGTAGGCAAGGTCTTTGCCTCTTAAATCAACCGTGTAACGCCGCCATTCGCCCGACAAGATCACGGGGCCGATGACCGCGATGTCGGTGTCGGGATAATTGCCCATGATGCCCCCGACGGTAAACTCCTGGATCTGTTCGCCGCCTTTATCGCCCTTGGCCCAGAACGTCAATTGCTGCGCCCCGGTTAAGTTGAAGCCTCCTTTACGCTGTCCCCAGTTATTGGCGGGGTTGAGCCAGTAAATACCGGCCCAGCGCTGGTCTTTGCGCGAGCACATCACGTCATATTCCACACGGATACAACTCTTGCCGGAATGACAATTCCCGGTCCAGGCTTCGTTTAAGGACAGACATTGACCATTGGGCATAAACCCTGATGGAACGTAATGGTTCTCGGGAGAACCCTTGTCCAAATAAATATAGAACGGCTTGAATTGATTTTCTTCTTCAGGCGGCGTCTCGCCTTGGGCAGGGACTTTCTGCGTCTTGACAATGACGGCATTGTGAACAACGGGGTCCCCGGAACTTTCCGGTGATTCCACGACTTTGTTTGAATTTCCGCAGCCAACGAGGAAAATCAACAGGGGGATAAAAAAACGCGATTTAAACATCTGTGCTTGGGAATAACGTAAAATTAAATCTCCCCCAGCTCATCCAGGGCCTGCTGGGCGGCTTCCGCCGGTTTCCAGAACCATCCTTTGGGATCCCAGCACTGGGCGTAATAATACTGATCGACCAGCTTCTGATAGGCCTGTTTGGCCTCCGCACTTTTACCGGCCTTGCGCATGGCCTCACCCTGAATGTAAAGGGACGTACCGACGTCATTAAGCGCCCAGAACTCAAATATCTTATCTTTGGATTCCCAGGGATATTCCGTCAGGAAATTTTGCATATCCCTGGCCTTAGGAGAATACAACTCAATCACTTTATTGACATAGGCAGAAACTTCATCTGACTTATTGGCTGCCAAGGCATTCCATGCCTTTGTTGTCAAAAATGAAGAGGAATAGTCTCCAAAGTCCAGATTGGATCCAGATTCAATCATAGAAATCTTTTCCTGGGCGGCTTCCGCCGGTTTCCAGAACCATCCTTGCGGATCCCAGGCCTGGCCATAGGAAAATTCATTGACTGCCCTTTTATAGGCCGCCAGGGCTTCCTCTTTCTTGTTCGCCTTGCGGTAGGCTTCTCCCTGGATAAAGAGACTGGTCGCCACGTCGTTTAAAGCCCAATAGGAAAAGATCTGGTCGTTGCCGCCGGCTGGATAAGCCGTCAGGCTGCTTTGCATTTTCCTGGCCTGATCGGCATAAAGCTCAATGCATTTGTTGGTATACGCCAAAACCGCTTCCAAATCGCCGTCTTTTAAAGCGCCCCAGCCCTTGGTCGCGAGAGTTTCAGAACGATAATCGCCAAAATTGTAAGCCGCGGACACTTGCGATGGCGTGCCCGCGATAAAGATGGCTGCTAAAAGCATTAGTCCTGTAAAAACCCGTTTCATACAACATCCTCCTTTGTTTAACAACGTTGCTGTTCCTTATCCCGTAATCCTCGCTTCTTTAGGAAAGCGTTTTCTCGAACACTTTTAAGTATACACTATTTTGTGAAAAAGTGCCAATTCCTCTTAGCGCTCTTAGCGACTCCACATCTCCTGATACGCGAAATAACTCTTGCGCAGCTGCCTTAAAAACGGGCTGTGATGACCATTGCCCTGGCTGGTCAACCCGAACCATTCCTCAAAGTAATAGCCGCCTGGAAAAGGACCGATGGCATCCGATTTACGGTCATGGCGGTAGGGCTCATAATTTTTCCACCATTCATCCAGCCATTCGAACGCAACGCCGCCCAAGGCGTTGCCCGTACCGCGGCGGGACCCGGCAAGATTCTCCGCGATATCCATCCAGTTGCCGCGATGATACGCGGTTTGGGCCTCTTCACCCTCGGCAAGCGTCAAATGCGGCGCGAAGGCCGGACAACCATACTCGGTGATGAACGCGGGTTTGCCGCTGGCGTCAAAAACCTGTTCCCAAAACGACCCAAATCCGTAATCCCCGCGGTAAACGTTCGCCGCGAAAATGTCCACATCCGGCGCGTATTTAGCGAAAATATCCAGAAACAGCGTGTCGCCGTTATTGACAGCCACCGGATGATCAGGATCGACGGATTTTATCCAGCGCGCGACCTCGTTGACGAACTCGAAATACGCCTGGGGTTTTTTATCGGCGTTGGAGGCGACCCCGTAATTGTTTTCGTTGCCCAGGACCCAAAGAAGAACATACGGTTCGTCTTTAAATTCCCTGACCATCTTTTGGACCGATGCCATCATGTTCTTGCGGTGTTCGGGATTTTCGTAATCGGTCCCCTCGGCCCAGGCCGCGCCTGAATCGATCGCGTATTTACCCAGAAAATTTCCGATGATGACGCGAAACCCGTATTCCTCGAACATCTTCTTTAAAAGCGCCTTGTCCGGCTTCTGCGGATGGGTATAGATGCGCAAGGTATTCGCGCCCATTTCCTTCATGAGCGCGAAGTCGCCGACGGCCGGCTCGTCGGAATCCTGCTGATTATTACGGTTTTTATCCACCCAGGAATCATACGGCCCGTCGATACGGCCGTTGCCGTTGGTGTCTTCCTCCATCCAGTTGGCCAGCGTCCCTTTATCAGGGCTTTGGCCGACCTTGGTGGGGGCAT
>MHGM01000076.1:2912-7737 GCA_001805565.1 Omnitrophica WOR_2 bacterium RIFCSPHIGHO2_01_FULL_52_10 | reverse complement strand
TCTTTGAGATTTAATCAAGCTGCCGAGGGTAATCAAAACTTTGCATTTTCTCCTTATTAATTTGAAGAATGCAAAGTTTAGATTAGGAGTGTGTTATGTCTTCGTTAATGTGGGTTTATGTTTTGACCGGCATCGTCAGCGTGGCGATCGCTTTATTGCTGGTGCGTCTGACCCGTATCTCCGGACAAGTCAACCCGGAGACGGATCCGGCCAAGCTCAAGAATTCCGATTCTCATCTTCCCGCCAGTGAACGCCTGCAAAAGATCATCAATGAAGAAGTTGGCAAGGTCGCCGGGTCCGCGCAGCGTTCGCGCGAGATCGGCAATCTCATCACCAACGTTTTCACCGACGAACTCAACCAAAAAATAGAACAGAACAAGCTCGAACTGCGCCAGAAATACGAAGCGGTCATTGAACGCAAGACCGAGAACGAAGCGATCGCCTGGAAGAAATACAAGAAGATCATTAATGAGAAGAAGCAGACCGAGGCGGTCATCCGCAGTATCGCCCAGGGGCTGGTCGTCGTCGACGCCCAGGGCAAGGTCGTGATGATCAACCCCGCGGCGGAGAAGCTGCTGGGGGTCTCTCGCCAGGACAAGGTCGGCAAAACCTTGACGGAGGACATGAAGGAAGAGCAGCTGGTCTCGCTGTCCCTGGGCTCACCCGATAAAGAAGAAAAAGAGATCGAATTGATCAGCCGGCAGGATGAAACTAAAAAGATCCTGCGGGCCAGCACGGCCGTCATTGAAAACGAGAATGGTCAGACGATCGGGATGGTGTCGGTCTTGAGCGACATCACCAAACAAAAAGAACTTGATAATCTCAAGTCTGCGTTCGTCGCCAACGTTTCTCACGAGCTGCGCACACCGCTGGTTGCTATTGACAAATCTTTGACTCTTATCCTGGAAAAAGAAGCCGGCGATCTTTCGCAAACCCAGGAACAGTTTTTGTCCATCGCCCAGCGTAATCTTAAACGTTTGAGCGCGCTGATCAATGATCTGTTGGACCTTTCCAAGCTGGAAGCCGGAAAGATGGAAGTCCGGCGCAAGTCCCTGGCCATCAATAACGTGATCCAGGAGGTCATCGACTCGCTCAACAATTGGGCAAAAGCGAAGAACATCACGCTGGAGAAAAAGATCGAGGACTTGCTTCCTGATGTGGAGATCGATCCCGACCGTCTGGCCCAGGTGCTTACTAATCTGGTCGGTAATGCCGTTAAATTTACCCCTAATGATGGAAAAATCACGCTGGAGGCGAAGTTGTCCGAAGGGAAGAAAGAGCTGGAGGTCAGCGTCAAGGACACGGGGATCGGGATCGCGCCTGAAGATCTCCCGAAGATCTTTAGCAAATTTTACCAGTGCGGCGGCGGGCGGATGATCTCGGATGTCAACGGGACGGGGATCGGTTTGTCCATCGCCAAAGAGATTGTGGAATTGCATGGTGGGAAGATCTGGGTCGAGAGCGAAAAAGGCCAGGGGGCGAGATTTATTTTTACGATACCACTAACATCGGGATAGAAAGCCGGAGGAATGTATGGGAGAAGATAAGAAAATTTTAGTTCTGGTGGTCGATGACCAGGCGGATTTCCGGGAATTGTTGAGTTTCTGGCTGCAATCCAAGGGCTACACGGTCATCACGGCCGAGCATGGCAAGATGGCCATTGAACAAATCAAAGAGAAATCGCCGGATATTATGTTCATCGATCTGCGCATGCCGGTCATGGACGGGGTCGAAGCTATTAAAGCGATCCGGGAATTCAATAAGGAACTGCCGATCATTATTATCAGTTCTTATATCGATGACCCGCGGGTCAAGGAAGCCGTTTCGTACGGAATATCCGGGGAATTTTTTAAAGGTGGGGATTTCAAGGAAGGACTGTCCTTGCTGGAAACGATTTTAAGGACCCATAAAAAGTTGAAAAGGTCATAAATTATGTATAGTTGATATTTTTTTGCGGAAAAATATTTTTTCTAAGCTCATCTTCTTCAAAGATGGGCTTTTTTTGCCGGTCGTGAAAAATACCGCGAAAATTGTCGACTATTTTATTGACAGAGCATCAGGGGGTGTTATTATTAAAATTAGTATAGTAAATATTTATAATTTGTGAAATCCCAAGGGCTTTGTGCATAAAGGACAGTCTGCCAGATGAGTTATTTTAAAGTACTAGGATTTGATAAAGAACCGTTTTCTACCAGCCCCGATCCTGACTTTTTTTATCTTTCCCGCGAACACGAAACCGCCCTTACCAACATCCTCATTGAACTGCGTCTCAAAAGAGGTCTGTCCGTTATTTTGGGAGACGTTGGCACCGGTAAAACTACGTTGTCCCGAAAACTGATCCAGGAATTAAAAGAAAGGGATGATTGTATCTTTAATATCATCCTCGACCCCACATTTGAAGACGAAAAGCTTTTTTTGACCTCGCTGGTGCGGAATTTTGAAATCAACGTGGATACCTCCGCCTCCGCAGGAGGAGCAACCCTCCTTGTGTTACGTGAGTCTTTGGAGAGGTTCCTTTTTCAGAAGGGGGTGACGGAGGGCAAAACCGTTATCCTGATCATCGACGAAGCCCAGAAGCTGACCGAAAACTCGTTGGAAATATTGAGGTTACTGCTTAATTACGAGACCAATGAATTCAAGCTCCTGCAGCTGGTTCTGCTGGGGCAGGTTGAATTGTATTCCAAGATCATGAATATCGCGAATTTTTTTGACCGAATCAGCCTGAAGTTCATGCTGCATCCACTGGATTTTGAAGAAACCAAAGAAATGATTGAGTTCCGTATCCGGCAGGCGGGATACAAATCAGGCATGCATCTTTTTTTGGATGAAGCGGTTAGGGAGATTCATCAATATAGCCGTGGGTATCCACGGCAGATCACCATGCTGTGTCACCGCAGCCTGAAGAACCTGGTCCTTAAGAATCGATTCGTGGTGGACGCCGCGCTGGTTAAAGAGATCATGGATGAAGAATTGAAGTCGGGATGGCAACGGAAAGATCTGTTACTCCAGAAAAACAGCTTTTAAAATTGATAGAGGAGCAAAAGGGAAAGAATCCGGCAGCCGTCCAGGCCCATGCGCTCAAGCGCCGCGGCATGAGCCTTGTGTCTCCGGGCGCCTGGCTGGGCCGGTTTTCATTCTCGAAAGACTGGTTCCGGCGGAAAATTGAAAATTTCCAGGGACAGCCTTTCGACATTAAATCGGTTAATCGGACCTTGCTTCTGTGCGCGTGCGTTTTTACTCTTTATTTTTTAACCAGCACAACCACAGCGTTGATCCAATTGAACCGTCCGCCCGATCTGGAGGTCCCGGCTTCCGGGAACGGGGCGTCGGTTAATTTGATGGAAAGAGTGTTCCTGAAAAAAGCTGTTTCCTATTATTTGGAGAAAATAGGAGAAAGAGATATCTTTCAGATGGGAGCTGCGCAAAAAGTCACTGGTGCCGATGGCATTCAGACCCAGATGAAGGTCACTTCCGCGCGGATACTGGATGTCGCGGAAAATTTAAAATTGGTGGGAATTTCCTGGTCCAGTGATCCAGACGCTATTATCGAAGACACCAAGGAAACAAAGACCTTTTTTGTCAAAACCGGGCAGAAAATAGGGGACGTGAAAGTCCAGGCGATTTTTAAGGATAAAGTGATTTTAAGCTATCAAGGGGAAGAGACCGAGCTGAAATGAGCCCAAATTTCGCGATAGAAAATTCCGGAATGAATAAATTTTTGGTATTGACCTTTTCCTTTCCAATGTTGAATCTCCAACTTCCGTCGGTAATGGGGGTTGGAGATTTAACATTCTGTTTAGCAGGGAGAAGGTCAATAAGTCTTGTTTTTGTTGGTGCCTTGATTGGCCTCTCTTTTGTCATGGTTTCCCTTTCTTACGGGCAGGAGGATGCCCCGGAGATCACCCGCCAGGCCGAGGTCGTTGTCGTCCAGGAACCCGCGCCGGAACAGGCCGCCCCTGAAGAAGCCGCTGAAGAGCCGCAAGCAGGATCGCTGGAAACCATTGCCGGTCCCTTGGAAGAATTGCCGGTGGACAGCGCTGCCGAGGTCGAGCCGCTGCCCGAAGGCATGGAAGGCAACCTCACCCTGGATTTGCGCAACATCGACGTCACCGACGCCATGAAATTCCTGGCGGTCAAGGCGGGGTTAAATATCATTACCACCAAGAACGTTGCCGGCCGGGTATCGTTGATGGTCGAAAATGTCCGTATTAAGGACATTTTCGATATCATGCTGCGCTCCAACGACCTCGCGTTCATCAAGCAGGGAAATATTTATAATGTTATGGCGGAGGACGAGTACAAGGCGCTCTTTGGAAAGCGGTTTTCCGATCTTCGCCAGGTGAAAGTCGTGCGTCTGCAGTACGCCATTCCCGAACAGACCTTTGCCATGCTGGACATTCTTAAAAGCGAAGTGGGCCGTGTTCTGGTCGAGCCGGATTCGGGAACCGTTCTTTTGATGGACATCCCGGAAAATATCCAGCGCATCGAGGAGGCCTTGGCGACGCTGGAACAAAAAAATTCCGTACGGGTTTTTAATCTTCAATACGCCAAGGCGAAGGATCTGGAAGAACAGCTGAAAACCCAGCTTGATGCCAAAAAGGTCGGCTCGATCAAAGCCGACGAACGATCCAACCAGGTCATCGTCCAGGCCTTGCCGTCACGGATGGATGATATCGCAAATTTGATCACCGCGCTGGACAAAAAGACCAAAGAGGTGTTGATCGACACGCAAATCGTCAAGATCAAGTTCTCCAATGAATTAGAAACAGGCGTTGACTGGGAAGGGTTAATGGATGTGGCCAAGAACGGCGCCAACGCGTACATA
>MHGM01000076.1:0-2903 GCA_001805565.1 Omnitrophica WOR_2 bacterium RIFCSPHIGHO2_01_FULL_52_10 | reverse complement strand
CACGCAATGATTTTCTAACGGCTCAAGGCGGACAGATCGGTGTCTATCCTTTCAGCGGGAACACCTCCAGCGTATCGAGCAGCACCAAGGTGAAGCCGGGTGAGCGGCTGCATTTTGGGGTCATTGACGGGGACAAAGATATTGACGTGATGATCAAATATCTGCAGACGCTGGGGAAAACGCAGATTCTTTCCAACCCGAAGATCGCGGTCACGAACAACCAGGAGGCCAAGATCCACGTCGGTGAACGCCAGGCGTATGTCACGACCACCACCACCAGCGGCCAGAGCACTACCACGGTTTCCGAAGAGGTTACTTTCGTTGACGTCGGTATCCAGTTGCTGGTGACCCCAACGATCAATGATGAGGGGTTTGTGACGATGAAGGTCAAACCGGAAATTTCCAGCGTTGTTTCTTCGTTGATAACGCCTTCCGGCAACACCATCCCCATTATTGATACTTCAACAGCCGAAACGACGGTCATGGTCAAGGATGGTTCCACGATTATCATCGGAGGCTTGCAGCGGGAAGAAAAAGTTTCCAGCTCCGCCGGCGTGCCGTTTTTAAGCAAAATCCCCCTTATCGGCCTGATTTTTAAATCAAGTTCGAACGCGACCGAACGCACCGAATTGCTGGTTATGTTGACGCCGCACGTGGTCAGCGGAGATATTTTGACGACGGGTGACGAGACGGATTTGAGAATGAGATACGGCAAGGATTACGAGGGATATCGTCCCTTGACCGAAGATAAGGATGTGGAGCCGCAGGACGCTCCGGAAGAGAGGATTAAATCGTACCGGGATATGTAAACGGTTAAACGGTAGGGGCAGGCTTTATGCCTGTCCAAACATCGGGTGACGGGCAACCATAAAGGTTGCCCCTGCATTATCAATTTCAGGAGATGGTATGAATAAATCCAGGATATTGGCTCTGGTCATTGGCGTTCTTATTTTTTGCGAAGCCCTGGGGGTTATTTACTTTGCCAACAAGACCCAGAACTTGTCGCGCAGGAATCAGGAAATGACCGCCATGGTCGAACGTTTTCAGCCAGGATACACGAAGATGAGCCAGGAAAGCCAGACAGCCGTGTCACAGTATAAGGAAATAGTCAAAGAGTTGGAATCCGTCAAGGCGGACCGCGAGAATATCCTGGCGCAGACGAAAAGCTTGCTGGCCAACCGTATGCGTGCCCAGGAACTGGAAGATGAGCTTGGCAAGGTTAAGGCGAGTATACAACCTATTGAAGATGCGCGGAAAAAAGAAGAAGAGCAGACTCTTGTTCTTAAGGCGCAAGTCAAAAAACTTAAGGAAGAGCGGGCCCAATTGACAGCTGAGCGTGATGAATTGCAATCCGTCAATGACAAGCTTCAGGACAATACCATGGTCCAGGAGCTCAACGACAAAATAGCCGGGCTTCAGAAGGGGTTAAAAAATAACAGCGACGCGGCCAGTAAAGAAAAAAGTAAAGTGGACGCGGATCTGAAGGCGGCCGAAAAGAAAGTTATTCAGTTGAGCGAAGAAAATAAAAAGCTCGTTGAAGCCAGGGAACAATTGACGGCAACAGTCGCAGAGCAGGAAGGCAATTATGCCGAAGCGGTGAAGAAAAATAAAGGGCTTGAGCAGGAGATGCGGCAGCTGCCCGGCAAATTCGTTGAGGTTTCCCGGCAAAACAAGGTTCTTCTGAAGCAGACCGCGGGGATGCATTATAATATGGGCGTGTTCTATACCAAACATAAGGAGTATGGCCGGGCCGCCGCCGAGTTTGCCAAAGCGATCGAGATCAATCCGGATGACGCCTACGCGCATTTTAATCTGGGGTATATCTACGCGGAATATCTGACCAATCGTCCCCAGGCGATGGATCATTTTCGCCACTTTTTACGTTTGGCCAAAGGAGATGACCCCGATGTGAACTGGGCAAGGAAGTATCTATTGACGTGGGAAACTTACGATGGGAAAAGACCTATCCAGTAAATGACGGCGCGACTTACGGAACGTAGTGAACGTAAGCCGCTGCCGGAATTTACCCTTGACATTTTGCGATAGATGCAATGTATTATTTTCATATTTTGAAATGTAAGGACAGCACAAAATATTATGGGCACACAGGTGATCTCGTTCAGCGTCTTTCCAGACATTCGAAAGGTGGTGTAAAATCAACGAGGAATAAGCTTCCGCTGGAGTTGGTTTATCCGCCTTCGCAGAAGACCACGGGCTTTGCCCGTGGATGAATGCGAAAAAGCTTTTGCTTCGGCGAGATGTTCGCCGAAGGGCAAAGCCTCTGGTAATCCGTCGGCGGATAACCCCCGGCGCTTTGATTCACGAAGTGAATCAGCAGGGGGTAAAACACGGTACCACGGGCTTTGCCCGTGGGGCTCCATTATGAAGAATTAAGTTCTCGATCAGAAGCTTATCGGTGAGAGTTGCAATTCAAAAATGGAAAAACTCGGAAAGAAACAATCGAAAAGTTGATTGAGTCGTTTCCGAAGGCAAAATGTCAAGGGTTTAATTCGCGCAATAATTTACGTCATTTCATTCCGTAAATTATGCGCTCATTAAAGGAGGAAGGAACACATGAGCAAAGTCATCGCAGTATCGGTAGCCGCAGTATTCATCATGGCCGGATCATTGTATGCCGCGGAGGATATCCTGGCCACGAAAAAGGCCGCCCTCGATAACAGCGAGTGGATCATTGAATTAAAGCCCATGGCCGGCGGGAAAGGCAAGAGCAAGGCCGAGCAGGACACTCTGCTTTTTTCGGACGGCAAGATCTCTTCCGGAAATCTCGTGAAAGCCGGTTATAACACGACCAATTATACCTTGAGGATACTCGAGGATAACGAAACGCTGACGTGGGAGACGATGCAGACCTCCGAAAAAGACGGTGTCGCGTTTTGGCGCGG
>MHGM01000075.1:4986-7487 GCA_001805565.1 Omnitrophica WOR_2 bacterium RIFCSPHIGHO2_01_FULL_52_10 | reverse complement strand
GATGTATGAACAGGGCATCCAGTCGGTGATGATCATTGTCATGACCTCATTGGCCTCCGGCGCAGTTTTGGCCCTGCAGGGATATACGGCGATGGTGCGTTTCGGCGCCAAGGAATACATCGCGCATCTGGTCGGGCTTTCGTTGGTGCGTGAACTTGGTCCGGTTTTCACGGCGCTTATTTTTTCCGGCAAGGCCGGGGCCCGAATCACGGCGGAATTGGGCACAATGAGCGTCAACGACCAGGTGCTCGCCACCCGCACGCTGGGCGTCGACCCGGTCGAATTTTTGATCGTCCCGCGGATGGTCGCCTGTTTTTTGGTTTTGCCTATCTTGACAATTATTGGAGAGATCGTGGGAATTGCCGGAGGGTATCTCATTGCTACTCTGGAGGCAGGCATCCCGGGGACGTTTTACATCAATCAGACGATCAAGGCCATCCAGTATGTCGATTTCTGGGGAGGATTTGCCAAAGTGTTCTTTTTTGCTATCATTATCGGGTGGATTTGTTGCTATCAGGGATACTCCACCAAAGGCGGTTCGTTAGGGGTTGGCCGGTTCACCACCAAAGCCGTTGCGTTTTCTTATATTTTTGTTATCTTGTCTAATGCGGTATTAACCAAGATCATACTGACATTGTGGGGATAAGATGAGAGTCTTTAGTCTTCTGTCTTTAGTCTTTAGTCTGTTGTTTCTGGCGGGTTGCGTCACCCAGACGGGCAACGTGGGCAATCTTCAGAGTTTTTCCGCTCCAATGGTTGAGGCGAAGTGGATCCGCGACGGCGAGCCCATCGAATTCGAAGAGGTATTATGGTACCCGGCCGATGGCATCGAAAGCTTGATGGATTCCGAAGTGTATCATGTCGGCGAGTATAAAGGCATGCAGGTTTTTATCGACAAGCTCGATGTCCGTCCCTATGAGCGTCTTTATACCAAATACGGAAAAAACCAATTCCGGTATTTCGAAAAGGAAAGGCAGCCGTGATCCAGGCGCAGCATCTGTACAAATCGTTTAATGATCAGCAGGTGCTTGAAGACATCAACCTGCAGGTCAAAAAAGGCGAGATCCTGGTCATTTTGGGCGAGAGCGGGACGGGGAAAAGCGTCCTGCTCAAGCATCTGATCGGACTGCTCAGGCCTGACCGGGGAAGTGTTTTGATCGAGGCGAGAGATATCACGAAAATGTCCGAGCGGGAACTTTTGAATTTGCGCAAAGACATTGGTTATTTGTTCCAGGAGGGAGCCCTGTACGATTTTATGAATGTCTTTGAAAATATCGCCTTTCCTTTGCGGGAACACACGGCTTTCGATGGAAGAGCTATCCGGGAAAAGGTCCGGAATATTCTGAAACTTATCGGGCTTGAGGGGATCGAGCAAAAATATCCGGCGGAATTAAGCGGCGGCATGAAAAAACGCGTGGCCCTGGCCCGGGCGATCATTCTGGACTCGAAGATATTGTTGTGCGATGAGCCGACTTCGGGGCTTGACCCGTTGCGCAGCCGGGACATCTCGGATCTGATCCGCGATGTGGCGCGCAAACTCCACTGCACGACGGTCGTCACTTCCCATGACATCCAGAATTCGCTGCGGATCGCCGACCGTCTGGCACTTTTGCGAAACGGCCGGATCACCGCCGTGGGCACGCCTTTAGAATTTAAGGCCTCCAGCAATATGTTCGTGAAGGAGTTCATCAGTTAATGGAAAAGAAGGAATTGACCAAAGAGCTGTTGGCCGGAGCGTTCTTTTTCGCCGGGATATTTCTTCTGTTGGTCTTTGTCGTCATATTGGGCGGCAATAAAGGTCTGGCTCAATCCAAATTTCAGGTCGTCGTGCTTTACCGCAATGTCGGCGGACTCATGGAAGGCGCTCCGGTACGCCTCGCGGGGGTCAACGTCGGAACGGTGGACAGGATCGAATTCCTTGACCGGGAGTTCGACGGCCGCCGCGTTGAGGCGACGCTCAATATCCTTTCGAAATATAGAAAACAGCTGGAGAACGATCTGCGTTTTACGATCCAGACCGAAGGGATCCTCGGGGAGAAATTGGTCGCGATCGATGTGCTGCGCGACGGGCCGGATGTCGATCTAAAGAGCCCGATTATCGGGGAAGATCCAATGGATGTCGAGGACATGGCCGAAGTCTTTGCCCAGGCGGCCGAAGCGTTTACCAGGACCGCCGATCAATTGAGCCAGATCGACGTCGTCGGGCTTAGCAGCGTCATGGAAGACAGTTCACAATCTCTTCTGATCACTTCCCGCGGGATCAACGAGGTCATGGATGAATTGCAGGAGATCACCAAGAAAACCAAACGTTTGCTGGACCGCGTTGAGCAAAAAGTGATTGACGGAAATTTGTTTAAAGTGTTTTAGTGGCGTTTCCATCTTCCGGTCCCAAAGGATAATTTATGGATGAGAAAGGATGTGCCGCATGTTTGTCTTGAGCAATTTTATGATCGCCTTTGCCCGGGTGGCTGAACTTCTCCTTTCGATCCTTTATTGGCTCA
>MHGM01000075.1:0-4942 GCA_001805565.1 Omnitrophica WOR_2 bacterium RIFCSPHIGHO2_01_FULL_52_10 | reverse complement strand
TTTTGGCCATTATTTTTCTTAAATCTTTTTTGGTGACCACGTTGTTCGACCTTGGCATGCGATTGAGGTGAAGGGGGAAATTAGTCTTGAAAATTGTTTGTAAAGTATATAAGATGGCAGGCATCTTTAAATTTGTTATCGTTTAACCGAAAGGAGTGCATTTTATGCCGTATGACCAGTCGTTGGACATGGAAACATTCAAGGAAACGAAAGAATTCGAAAAAACGCGTGTTACCATTGGGGTTTTTTCTTATAATGGCGGCGCTAAAAAACTGCAATTGACGCGTGAGAATCTGGACCAGAACGAACAATGGCGTTTTGCCAAGCTGGGGCGTTTGACCAAGGAAGAGGCCCGGGAGATCATCCCCATTATGCTGCGGGCCGCGGAAAAGATGTAAGGGGATTCCTTATGACGCACGGAATCTACCTGACGCGAGACGGTTATCAGAAATTGCATGATGAGCTGGAAAGCCTTCAGAAACAACGGCGCCAAATCGCCAAGGCCATCGGCGAAGCGCGGTTGCAGGGGGATATTTCCGAGAACGCCGAATATGACGCGGCCAAAGACGCTCAGGCTCATAACGCGGCCAGGATCGCCGAGCTGGAGGCCAAGCTGGCCGCGGTCCGGATCATCGAGGACGAAAACATCCCGTCCGATAAAATTTTTATCGGCGCTATCGTAACGCTCAGGGATGTCGATTCGGGGGAACAACTGAGATACATGATGGTTTCGCCTGAAGAAGCCAGCTACGAGGAAAACAAACTGTCTATTTATTCTCCCGTGGGCAAAGGGCTGATGGGCCGCAGCGTTGGCGAAGAGGCGCAGATTAAAGTTCCCGCCGGCACGTTGAAATACAAAATCGTGAGCATCACGCGGCCTGCGCAGGGGACGGTTTAAAACCGTCCCCTGCTATTTAAAGGGTTCAACATTGATCAACGTCGGTGTCATCGGGTGCGGCCAATGGGGCCCCAACCATATCCGTATCTTCTCGCAGCTTTCTAATTCGCGCGCCGTCATGTGCGCGGACTTGAACGAAGCGCGCCTGAAAACAGTCAAAGAAACCTTCCCGCAGATACAAACGACGACGGATTATAAAGATATCCTGAAAAATCCGGATGTCCAGGCCGTTTGCATCGCGTCTCCCACCGACACGCATTTTAATTTCACAAAGGAGGCTTTGGAGCACGGCAAGCATGTTTTCTGCGAAAAACCGCTGGCCCTGGAAGCGGAAGAGTGCGCGCATCTTAAACAATTGGCCGCCCAAAAGAAAAAGATCCTCATGGTCGGCCACGTATTTTTGTTTAACGCGGGGATCAAACAATTAAAAGAATATATCCGTTCGGGTGAGCTCGGCCGCGTCCATTATGCCCACTCGACGAGGACCAACCTGGGGCCGTTTCGTTATGATGTCAACGCGCTCTGGGACCTGGCGCCCCATGATATTTCCATTTTTAATTATCTCTTTGACAGCTCGCCGGTGAACGTTTCGGCGCGCGGGCAAAAATGTCTGGGCACGGAACGAGATGATTTGGCCTTTGGTACTCTGGAATATCCGGACAATACGGTCGCCCACATTCATGTGAGCTGGATCGACCCCCGGAAAGTGCGGCAGATCACCATCGTCGGCGAGAAGAAAATGGTCACCTGGGATGATCTCGACGACGTTGGCCCGATCAAGCTTTATGATAAGCACGTCGAGAAATCAGGCGCTTATTATCTGACTTACGGGGAATTTCGGCTTTTGTCGAAGGAAGGCGGGATCACGATACCCAAGATCGCACTAAGCGAACCCTTGAAGGCCCAGAACCAGTATTTCGTCGAGTGCGTTGAACACAATGCCCCGCCCGAGATCGCTGACGCTGGAAAGGGACTTGATGTCGTTAAGACGCTGATCGCTCTGCAGAATTCCATTGAGCGTCAGGGGGCGTGCGTGGAGCTATAAATGAATTATTTCAAGCACAAGACAGCTTTGGTCGATAAAAAAGCCAAAATCGGCAAGGGCACCCGGCTATGGGCCTTTACGAATATCAAGGCTGGCGCGGTGATCGGGCGTGATTGTAATATTTGTGACGGCAGTTTTGTCGAAGACGGTGCGGTCGTGGGCGATCATGTGACCATCAAGCATCATGTGTCTGTTTTTGACGGGGTCACTATCGGCGACGGTGTTTTTGTCGGCTCGAATGTTGCCTTTATCAACGACCGGCATCCGCGCAGCAAGAAAAAGGATTGGGTGCTGGAAAAAACGGTCGTCGGTAAAGGGGCGACGATCGGCAGCAACGCGGTCATTATGTGCGGGATCAGAATCGGTGACCACGCCGTTGTGGGGGCGGGGAGTGTTGTGACCAGGGATGTCGCGCCTTTTGCGGTTGCATACGGTAATCCGGCCTCTGTCAAAGGATATGCCTGCCATTGCGGGCGCAAACTTGATAAAAGTTTAAAATGTTCGTGCGGAAAGCAATATTCAGAAGCTAATTTTAAAGTAAGAAGTGGCTTCTTGCTATTATGAATCGAATATTAGTTTGCCCTGTTGCTTTCAATGAAAACGTCAAGTTAAAAAGCGCGATCGAACGTTTCTTAAAGAGTCCCGCGCGGGATAATGTGGATTATCTCATCGTCGATGACGCCTCAACCGACGGGACGACCGGGATGATCCGTGGTTTCGCCGCGCAGGGTATCCAAACGATCCGGCATGAGCGCCGCAGCGGCGTCGGTGCCGCCATCCGTACGGCCATCAAATACGCGATTGGGCGGGGATACGGAATTCTGGTGATCATGGCCGGGAATGACAAGGACAATCCCGATGAGATTTTTCGCCTTGTTGACCCGATTGTCCGGGAAGGCTATGATTTTGTTCAAGGTTCCCGTTATTTAAGCCCCAACGGGGCTGGTGGAGATATGCCATTTTATCGGAAAGTGGCAACCCGTCTTCATCCAGTGCTATTGTCGCTTTTTGTCGGAAGAATTTTAACCGACACTACCAACGGCTTTCGGGCTTTTCGGTTATCGATATTCGAGAATAAGGCGATCAACATCGATCAGAAGTGGCTGGATCATTATGAGCTGGAACCTTATTTGCTCTACAAGGCCATCGCTTTTGGATATAAATTCAAGGAGGCCCCGGTAACGAAGATTTATCCGCCGCAGAAACTGGGATACACAAAGATGCGTCCCATCGTCGGATGGTGGAGTATTTTAAAACCCGTTATCTATTTGGGGTTAAGGATCAAAAAATAAAGGAGAGAAACAATGTTCAAAAAGATGATGTTGTTGTTTCTGGCATCAATATTGGCCGGATGCACTTATGCCGGTGAACGGGAACTAAGCGATTATATCAACGAACCCTCCACCATCGTGAAGGATCCGCATTTCGCGAATTATCAAGAAAAGCTCGATGCGGTTGAAAAAGAATATCTGGAGAAAAAAATTACTTACGCGCAATATCTGGAACAAAAAACCGCCCTGGATGATCAATACAACAAAGAGGTCAAGGAGCGCAATGAAAAGATTACGGGTGATGAGCCGGTGCACGGTCAATGATGAAATTGTTCGGTAAAAATCCGGTGCTGGAGCGCCTGCGGTCGAACCCGCAGAGCATCCACAAAATCTTTCTCCAGCCGGGCCTGCCGGAGGCCGCCTACATCTATAAGAAAGCGAAACAGCACGGGATCCCGGTCTTCGCGGTCCCGGGCGCGAGGTTCGCGAAGATCAGCCGGACGCGCAATACCCAGGGCGTTCTGGTGGACGTCGATGATTTCGCGTATGTCCCTTATGGTGAATTATTGGAGACCGCGAGAGAAAAAAAGCGCACCATTGTTTTTTTGGACAGCCTCAATGATCCCCAGAACCTGGGCGCGATCATAAGAAGTTTGGGTTGTCTGGCGGGGTTCGCCGTTGTTTTGCCCACGCATGATTCGGTCGGCGTCACCGAGGCCGTCTTGCGGGTCGCCTCCGGCGGGGACAATTACATACCTGTTGCCCGGGTCGCCAATTTGAACAACGCTATCAAGGCGGCCAAAGAGGCCGGATATACGATCGCCGGGGCCGTCGTCGAAGGCGGGCAAAGCCTGTTTGAGACCAGTTTGCCGTATCCTTTGGGCCTGGTCGTCGGGTCAGAGCAAAAAGGGATCCGGGATGTCATCCGCAAGTATTTGGACCTGGAGTTGACGGTCCCCATGCCCATCAACACTCTTTCTTTCAACGTGGCACACGCCACAACTATTTTTTGTTATGAAATCACGAAACAGAAAAAAGTCACCAGATAAGAGCGGCAAAGCTGTTTTGAACGCCGTTAATCTTTTCGCCGAAGCGGGACTGCTTAAAAAGATCAAACGCAGCGGCTGGTGGGTGGCCGGGATCAAAGACCCCGAGAGCGTGGCCGAACATTGTTTCCGGTGCACCGTTATGGCCTATTACATCGCGCATCTGGAAAAGGCGAATGTCGCCAGGGTGATGATCATGGCGCTGTTTAACGACGTGCATGAATCGCGCATCAACGATCTGCACAAGATGGGACATTTTTATATCGACTTTAAGGAAGCCGAGAAAATGGTCTTTAAGGACCAGATCAAGGATCTGGACCGATCCGTCAAGGGGGAGTTGGAAGTCTTGCGTGAAGAGTACGAGGCCCAGCGAAGTAAAGAAAGTCTTGTGGCCCGGGATGCCGATATCCTTGAGTGCCTGCTTCAGGCCAAAGAATATTACGACCACGGCTATCTGAAGGCCGCGAAATTTTTCAAGACCGCGCCGGATCACCTGAAGACAAAAACCGCCCGGCGGTTATGGCGGGAGATCCGGCGATGGGACAGCAGCGCCTGGTGGGAGAAGGTCGTCAAGTTTGAACGATAAGATTAGACTAAAGACCAAAGACTAAAGACTAAAGGTCGAATAGAGAGTGATGAATGAGGTATCACAAATATTTTGCTTCAGGTCAATCCGGGAGTT
>MHGM01000074.1:3359-7648 GCA_001805565.1 Omnitrophica WOR_2 bacterium RIFCSPHIGHO2_01_FULL_52_10 | reverse complement strand
CCGTCCCGGATCGGGTCAAAACGGCCTGGTCAAAAAAAGCGCAGAAACATCCAAAAAGAAAAAGCCCCCCCAGGACAACCAGCAGGAATATCAAAAACATTAAAACCTTATCTCCCTGTTAAAGATCCCCCTTTCAATTTTTATAAAACATCAATCGGGGGATGACTACCCTCACTGCTTCGTTTTGAATTTTTGATGAACAAAACGAAACAAGCGTGAGGGTTGTTGGCCATAATCTATGGCCAACAAACAAACTCGATCAGTGATGGGTCGTAATCTTGCGGTTTCTCAAATCCCAGCAGATTCAGGAGCGTGGCTGCGATATTCGACAGGCCTGCCTGTCCGGCAGGCAGGCCGCGGGCCGAAAGGTTGGCCATCCGGTATTCCCCTTTGTATCCGGCATCCACGATGGCGCACGGGACGGGATTCAGGGAATGCGCCGTACTGACGATCTTTTTGCCGCCCTTAACGGTAAACATCTCATCGGCATTGCCATGATCCGCCAGAACAATAGTGATACCGCCCAGCTCATCGACCACTTTGATCAATTTGTCAGTACATTCGTCAACCGCCTCCACGGAGGCGATGATGGCTTCTTCGGCTCCGGTATGCCCCACCATGTCGCCGTTGGGAAAATTGATACGACCAAAACGATACCGGCCGCTACGCAGAAGTTCGATGGTCTTCTCCGTAATTTCACAGGCTTTCATCCTGGGCGCCTTATCAAAGCGGATTTTATCGGAGGGGATTTCCACATACGTTTCCAGATTTTTATCGACATATCCCGAATTGTTCCCGTTCCAAAAATAGGTCACGTGGCCGTATTTCTGGGTTTCGGAAATAGCGAACGCGGGGACGCCGCTGGCGCACATATATTCGCTGACGACGCGTTCGATCTGCGGCGGGTCGACCAGATAATGTTTGGGGATATGCAGATCACCGTCGTACTCCATCATGCCGGCGAACAGGACATCGGGCACGCGCTGGCGTTCGAACTTGTCGAAATTCTCTTTCTGTTCGAAGGCCAGGGAAAGCTCAATGGCGCGGTCGCCGCGAAAATTAAAAAGAACGACCGCGTCCCCGTCTTCGATGGTGCCGATAGGCACAACAGGTTTACCTTTCTCGGCGATGACAAAAGAATCCAGATACTGATCCGTGATCTTGGGATCCTCGCGGTAATATGTTTCAACCGCTTCGGCCGCCGAAGCGAACATGCGCGCCTTACCCAGCACATGCGCGTCCCAGCCGCGTTGAACGATGGTCCAATCGGCATTATATCTATCCATAGTCGTGATCATGCGCCCGCCGCCGGAGGCGATACGGTAATCCGCACCGTACTGTTTTTTAAGTTCACTTAAAATCTGTTCGGTCTTTTCGAGATATTGCAAAGCGGATTTTTCATGGACATCGCGGCCGTCCGTCAAGGCATGGATTCGCACCCGCTTGACGCCGTCTTTGGCGCATTGACGCAACAAGGCGTAGAGATGCTCCGTATGCGCGTGGACATTTCCGTCGGATAAAAGCCCGATCAGATGAAAAGTGCCTGACGGCTTACCGTCAGGCAGGCTGGCTGGTTTGACGCGCGCCACCAAGTCCTTCCATAATGGCGTCCGGAAAATGCTTCCATTTTCAATGGCTTTAGAAACCAGTGCCGCCCCCTGCTCAAAAACACGGCCCGCGCCTAAAGTATTATGCCCAACTTCGCTGTTTCCCATATCCCCATCCGAAGGCATCCCGACCGCCTTGCCATGAGCCTTAAGGGTCGTATAAAGAGACCCTTTCATCAGCCGGTCCAGACACGGTGTCCTGGCCATAAAGACCCCGTCGCTGGCATCGCGCTTGCCTATTCCCACGCCGTCAAGGATGATTAAAAGCAGCGGGCCTTTGCGGCCATGAAACCTGGTTGATTTCTTCAACAACAATTGGTTAGACATACTTTCCTCTTTGATTGATCGAACCGAAGTTCACCTATTGTACATAAAAACATCGCAAAATTAAATGTTTTTTCGGAAGGTTTCCGGAAGGCCGGGTATGTCGGAAGATGGGTTATTGGCAGGGCTGAAAAACCAGCCGCGCGCGGACACCGCTGTGATCGGTTATGTTCTCAATGGCCACGATCCCGTTATGATTGTCCATGATGCTTTTGGTGACGGATAACCCCAACCCAATGCCGCCACTGGCGTGTTTTGTCGTGAAGAATGGTTCAAAAACTTTCTGGAGATGTTCCGGCAAGATTCCGGTCCCGTTGTCCTCCACGTCACAAATGATGACCGTTGTGCCGGCCCCAAATCCTGCCTTGTCCAGGTTATACCTGGTGCAGAAGCCCTCGGTAATTCCCTGGCAATAGGTCTTTAATTCCAGCGTTCCTCCCGGCGGCGAGGCTTGGATCGCGTTGAGCATCAAATTGATGAGGACCTGTTCAATGCGATTGCGATCGATATGAACCGGCGGAATTCCCTGGTCAGTTCTCTTGACGACCTGGATATGTTTTTTGTCCAGCTCGTAATGGATCAACGCCAAACTCTTCTCGATAATTTCATTCAAATTTTCCGGCCCTTTATGCAAAGAAGTCGCCCCGGCGAAGTTCAGCAGATCGGTAACGATGCCGTTAGCCTTGCACACGGCTTCCTTGATATTTGCCAGGACACTTTGAATTTTGGCGTCACTGGAATGAATCTGTTCATGCAAATACGTGGCCCCGTAGGAAATCGAGGCCAAAGGATTTTTAATCTCATGGGCTATCCCGCTGGCCAAAGCCCCGACGACCTTCATCTTCTCCATCTGTAGAAGCTGCGCTTGAGTTTCCTGGAGCCGTTGATAGGCCGCGGTTAATTCGCGTTCCAGACGCTTGCGTTCCAGCGCATAATACAAAGCTTTATGCAGCACATAGGCCGTATACTTTCCCTTAACGAGAAAATCTTGCGCCCCATAACTTAGCGTGTGGAGACCCAATTCATCTTCATAGGCTCCCGTATTAATGACAATAGTCACCTGGGGATACTTGCTGCTCAACGACCTTAGGGTATCTTTTCCTTCACTGTCAGGAAGGTTCAAATCCAGGATGACCACGTCAAAAGCATGCTGCCCCAGCAATTGGAAAGCCCCGGCCAGAGTTTCGGTGCTTTTAAGGAGGGCGACGGGGCTGGAAGACTCCTGGAGCATGGTTTCGATAATCCGGCGGTCGATTGGATTATCCTCAACCACCAGAACCTTCAAAGGTTGCGCAAATTTAGGTGGAGTCATATTCATGGGCTGATACTGCAATAATACAATACTTCTTCCCTCATGTCAAACCAGCTTGTACACCTTATCTCCCACTCTGGCCTCGCGCTCGACTTTCAAGCCGATCAACTCTCCAGCGCGGGCGGAGCGGACATCAACGCTTTCAATTTGCAGGGAGCGCACGGTCTGCGTAAAATCCGTTGATTTCCCCTGGATACGGATTTTATCCCCCACAGCAAGACGCCCCTTCCCCATTTTCACGACAATTACCTGAATTCTTGAGAAAAAATGGGTTACTTCGCCGATAAGCTGACCGGGCGGCCGGGGTTTTCCGGAAGGCAATTTGACAGGGACAGCGGGAACAGGCGCGGGACGAAGTGACTTTTTTGCGGAAGAAACCCTTTGCTTCTTTTTAATTGTTTTTCTGGAAGGACGCACCGGACGCGGTTTCCTAGGGGGTTTGCGGAAGACGCGACGGCGGGAATGCAGTTTCTTTCCGGCTCTTCGTTTTGTTTTTTGCCGTTTCTTTTTATTTCTCCCCGCTGGGAGCCTTTGGCCGAATAATTTCTTAAGAGAAAAAAGGAATTTTTTCAGAACGGCCACGGAAGAAATCCCGGTTGAGATCACATGATGATTTTATCAGCGATCGGAGAAATGACGGGAAAGCGGATCAACCGCCCCTGGAGGACGGCAAGGATGCCGAGGAAAGCGAATACCCACAAGACGAACATTCCCAGACGGAATATCCACGGGCCTAAAAGGATCGACACGATCATGACCGCCACCTGTCCGATAAAGATAACCAGGCCCTGCTTGCTGTGCGCGAGGACAAACGCGTTATCTTTCTTGAGGATCAACGGGATGATGCACAGGATAGAAAGATATGATAAAACAGCGAAGCTTTTCCCCTCGAGGATATGAGGGTCCTCCGAAGGGTTAAACTGCAGATTTTTCCTGGCCATCAACCGTGACCTCGATCAGGGAATTGACGTCCCCGAAAGAGTTTCTTTCCTTGTTCGGGTTATGGGGGTCTTCTTTCCAGACGCCGTCAACGATAAATTGATATT
>MHGM01000074.1:1429-3301 GCA_001805565.1 Omnitrophica WOR_2 bacterium RIFCSPHIGHO2_01_FULL_52_10 | reverse complement strand
CCGGCAATGGTCGTCCAAAGACCAATCGTTAAAACTCCCCGTCACAAAGACGGATTTGGCGCCGGCGGCGTCATAACTAAAACGCACCGGGAACAACTGCTGGACATCCTTGACTTCCTGCTTGATGAGCGTTCCCATCTTTTCCGAAAAGATGGGAACCATCTTCTCCGAGAATGCTTTTGGATCGACGCTGGCAGCCGCTTGTGCCGGAACCGGCTGCTGGCTGGCTGGCGTTTCGGCGGCGGTCGGCTGTTTTTTCTCGGCGCAAATGATCTCTTTGGCAAGCGTGAAGTAATCCTTGGTGCCGCGGCTGTATTTGTCATAAACAGCGACGGTTTGGCCCATCACGGCGGATTCTTTGAGTTTGACGTTGGTGTGGACGATCGTGTCGAAAAGCAATTCACTGAATTTCCGCCGAAAAGTTTCCAGCATCGCGAAGGAATGCCGCAGGCGCGAATCAAACATCGTGATGAGGACCCGGCACTGGATCGCGTGGTTCAAACGGTCCCGAACGAGCGTGACGATATCCAGCAAGTGCTCCACCCCCTGAATCGAAAAACGGCTGGTCTCAACCGGGATCAGGAGCTCATCGCTGGCGCGCAGGGCGTTGACCGTCAAGATGCCGAGGCTCGGCGCGCAATCGATCAAAATATAGTCATAATTCTCTTTGACCGGCGCAATCACCTCGGACAATTTCAATTCACGGCCGATCTCGTCGGCCAGTTCCTGCTCCAGCGTACCGACGAGAATATTGGAAGGAACAATGTCGAAACTGTTTTCGACGCGCTTGATGATGCTCTCGAGACGTAATTTGCACGGCGTCAGCCGGGAGATCACGTTATAAATGCTGTCCTGGCTCTCCACATTAAGCCCCAGCGACGCGTGGGCTTGCGGGTCCAGATCGATCAACAAAACCCTGCGCCCGTTCCTGCCCAATGCCGCGGCCAAGTTGATGGCTGTCGTCGTTTTACCGCAGCCCCCTTTTTGATTCGCGATAGCGATGGTCCTCATGTTTTCTAAACCCCTTTCTCACCCGAGAAACAGATGTTGTCGATGAGAATAATACCTTCCTTTTGTTCCACGTTCCATGATTCCAGGACAAAGGAGATATTTTTCAGCCCTGTCCAGTCGGTTATTTGTTTGAATTCACGCAGCGGTATGCGAAAATCCTGCCAGGAATAATCAATCCCCTGGATATAATACGAAGCCGTTTCATGTTTATGGTTCTCTACGACGACCTTCACGATCGCCGGGTTCCCCTGCTCCCTGGCCCGGATGGAGAACTCCAGACTTTTGTAACGGCTGGCATCGATGGCGGGCGCGGACAAGGCGAGCGTTTTGACCGGCGAAAAATCTTCGTCGAAATTGTAGTCCAGACGCACCAGCCCGTTGTGCAGGGCGAAAAGGACGTTGCCGCGCAGCGACGACTGCCGCGTCAAAAACGCGGTCAGGCCGTAAAAGACGCTGGAGAAGATCATCAGTGTGATCAACGCGTTGATCAGAAGCCAGGCATGAAAATGCTTCTTCTTGGGCGGCTCGGCTTCCTTGCGTTTGCCGAGGTATACTTGCGCTAAATGGTCGTAAATTTCGTCGCGTGTCATCGTCAGATAATTTCCTGGTTAATAAATTTATAATAACAAATATAATAAGAAATCAAACTATTATTTGAAGTTTTTTCATTGAGCCGCGGTTAACTTTCACTCTTCAAAAGCGCCCACCGCGTTTTTGTAATTCAGGGCCGTAAATTCCTTGCCCCGATATTCATCTCCGGCGAAAATCACCACTGACCGGGGAGTCCTGCCCTTAAAAAGTTTCTCAAAATATTTAAGCCCCTTAAGAAAATCAGCATGGAAAGTCGCGCTGGATTTTATT
>MHGM01000074.1:0-1417 GCA_001805565.1 Omnitrophica WOR_2 bacterium RIFCSPHIGHO2_01_FULL_52_10 | reverse complement strand
GAAAGTCGCGCTGGATTTTATTTCAACGCCCGTGATCATATTCCCGGCCTTAATCACCACGTCGATCTCATGATGGCGTTCATCTCTGAAAAAATAAAGATTGTGGTCTTGCCCATGGTTAAATCTGTGTTTCACCAGTTCCATCACCACCATATTTTCAAACAACGCCCCGCGCAGGGGATCCCGGTTCATTTGTGTCTCATTCTCGATTGCCAGCAGATACGATGCCAGCCCGACATCATAAAAATAGAGTTTGGGTGATTTTACAAGCCGCTTCCGGATATTGGCATAATACGGCTGCAAGAGAAAAACAACGTACGATTCCTGCAGGATGGAAATCCATGAGTTTATCGTTGGGACCGAAACGCCGACCTCGGCGGCCAGGGCGCTCGCATTAAAAATTTGCCCGATTCGTCCGGCACACAAACGCACAAACTTCTGGAACCGGCTTAAATCCCTCACGTGAACAAGTGTCTTAAGGTCGCGTTCAATATAGGTCTGATAATAATTGCGATAGACTTTGGTGGGGTCCAGGTTTTTCTCCGCATGAATCCGGGGATAAAAGCCTTTCAGCAAATACTGATCAACCGTGTATAAAGCATGCGCCGTTCTTAGCTCGTTGATACTCAAAGGGAGCAGACACAAAAGCGCGGTCCTGCCGGCAAGCGATTGTGTCACAGTCTCCATCAGCTCAAAATTCCTGCTTCCGGTGAGAATAAACTGGCCGCGCTTTCCGGTCTTATCAACAATTCCCTGGATATAAGACAACAACCCCGGCACACGCTGAATTTCATCCAGAATAAACCCTCCCTCGTTTTGGGCGAGAAACCCCCGGGGATCGGATTGGGCAATTTCACGAGTATCAGGTTCCTCAAGATTATAATACCGATACTTGGGGAAGTGTTTCTTGACCAAGGTGGTCTTGCCGGACTGGCGGGGACCGGTCACGGTGACAACCGGATATTGCCTGGCACTGGCTTTTAATTCAGCCCCTAATTCGCGGTTAATCAGCATGGTTAAAGCATAACATAAGATTGCGTAAATTTAAAGTAAAAGTTTAAATATCCGCAAATACAACATTCACAAAATGACACGAAAATATTCACAAAAAAAGGGGACAGGTTCTAGAACCTGTCCCCTTTTACTGACAACTAAACTTCTAAAAAATTAGAAGTTCACATTACCATGAACGATGGCCTGTGAAGCGACCGAATCATTGGCCGCAGCGAACAGGTCACCCGGTAAAAACCACCCGAAATTGGCACCGAACTGGACGTCTTCGGTGTAATCATAGGTGACTGTGGCATCGATTTCGTTGCCGATCTCTTTCTCGTCAACGACAATACCCATGAGTCCTGTGGCCGTACCATCAGGCTGGACAAGGGTCAGCGCCGTATTGGTGGAATCTCCGCTAAGC
>MHGM01000073.1:2026-6814 GCA_001805565.1 Omnitrophica WOR_2 bacterium RIFCSPHIGHO2_01_FULL_52_10 | reverse complement strand
TAGCGCAGTCGGTTAATAGTAAATAGTAAATGGTTAATGAGGACGCCACTATTCACCATTTACCGTTAACTATTTGCCAACTATCTTTCCAAGCTCGCCATTCTCGTGCAGTTCCGTCATGATGTCGCAGCCGCCGATGAATTCACCGTTGACGTAGAGTTGCGGGATGGTGGGCCAGTCTGCATATTCCTTGACGCCCTGGCGGATGGCTTCATCTTCGAGGATGTTGAAGGAATGAAACGGCACATTGTATTCGCGCAAGATATCAACCGCCCGTGCGGAGAAGCCGCATTGCGGGGAATCCGGCGTGCCTTTCATATACAGCATGACTTTATTGTTTTTGATATCACTTTCAATTCTTTTTTTGGTCGTTTCGTCCATTTTCTCCTTCTTTCTTAAGTCTTCAGACATCAGTCTTCAGTCGTCAGATCGGTCTGAAGACTGACGTCTGATGTCTGACGACTAAAAACGGCAATTTCTACAGCGCATATTTCCCCCTCACCTGTTCCCATCTTTCGGGAGTGAATGTTTTTAACCCCAGCGCGTGCAGGCGTCCGGAAAGCGCCTCATTGAGGGGTTTCATCACCATGTGGTGTTGCTTCACCAGGGGGATGTCCTTGAAGGCCGGGCTGATGACAACGGCCTTTAAATGCCGGCCGTCACACATGGGGTCCATTACATAGGCCTTGGATTCGGGGACGGAGCGCTCAATGATCTTCTGAATGTCCTCGAGCATTTTATTCTTTTTTCCAGTTCTTTTTGAACCACTGGATAATGTCATCTGATTCGTAAAGTGCCTTGCCGTCAATGATCAGGCATGGCACTTGCGGTTTGCCGCCGATATCAACGAGTTCCTGGCGGATCCGGGGGGTTTCCTCCCGGTTTTTAAGAGGCACGGAAATGCCATTCTGATCCATGAATCCAAGAACCTTCTGGCAATAGGGACAGGTTGGTTTGTAGTAGAGGGTCAGATGGTTCATTGGTCAATTAAATTCTCCACGAAGTCGAGGATTTTGTCTTCCCCGTGCGTACCGGAAAGTCGGTTCATTTCCTGCAGACAGGTCGGGGAAGTGACGTTGACCTCGATGAGATACTCGCCGATGACGTCGATACCAACTAAATAAAGTCCCAGTTCCTGAAGGCGCGGCTTAAGAACGGCGATGATCTCGCGGTCGCGGCCGTTGATTTCGGTGCGCAAGGGCTTGCCACCGGCAAAGAAATTATTGCGGTGGTCGTCCTCGGCGTGCATCCGTAAAACCGCCCCCAAAGGCTCGCCATTAAGAAGTAAAATCCGCTTGTCGCCGTCTTTAGACTCGGGGATGAATTTTTGCAGGATGATCTCTTTTTGCCAGTTGTGGGTCAATGTCTCCAGGATGACGTTGGCGTTGGCGCCGCCGGACTGCACCTGAAAGACCGATTGCCCACCGTGGCCGCCGGTCGGTTTGGCAACGATGTTCTTTTCTTTGGCCAGAAAATCGAGAAGGTCTTTGCGGTTGCGGCCCACGAGCGCGGGAGGGATGACCGCGGTAAATTGTGTCGCCCAGATCTTTTCATTGACCGTACGGATGCCCGAGGGACGGTTGATGACCGGAATGTGTTTGGGCAAAAGGTCCAGCAGCCAGGTGTTCAAAAGATATTGTTCGTCAAACGGTGGATCGCTGCGTACGAACACGGCGTGGACATCGGTTTCTTTCAGGATAATGGATTTGTTCTCGGTAAAAGGTTTCTCAGCGACTTGTTGTGGAGTGACCTCCACCGCGTGAAAATGCAGCTTGCCGTTAAGCCGCGTGATCCCGCCATCAGGCAAAAAATAAACTTTGTGACCCCGCCGGTGCGCGCCGAGCATCAGGATAAAGGAGGTGTCCTTGTCCATGATCACAGCATGCAGCGGGTCCATTAAAAAGACGAAGTTCATTTTTTCCTGGCCTCCAGATAGGCGATCTCGCGCCGGGCTGCGATGGCGGCAACGCGGGCGAGAAGCCGATAAATGTCGAACACGCTGATGTCGTGGTGGACGCCGCAATCGCCGTATTTTTTCAAGTGCGGACACATTTTTTTGAAGATCACCCCTTGAGTATTGAGATTGTCCCGGTCTCCTTTAGTCGCGTGGGAGCGGTAAAATCCGCCCACGAGATTATTTTCGATCTGGTAAATACATACTTCGCAGACTTCCTGGCCGATCGTGCACATCGTTGGCACGCCTTCCTGCAATAAATACCGGCTGACGATCTGCGCGCCTTTGCCTTTATAGAGTTTGTTGCGGTCTTTGCGGTTTAAATTAACGATATCCGACGGGTCCTCAAAGGGCAAGACACCCATCCCGTAGGTCCCCGAGTCGGCCTTCATAACGATGTAGGGCTTCGCCGGAATGTTATGTTCCTTATATTTGATCGCAATCTCCTTGAATAATTTCGCGGCCGCCTCCGCCAGTTTGTCCTGGTCGTCTTTGACGTTGATGTTCACCCCATCCCCAACTTCGAATAAACAGGAAAACAGCCAGGGGTCAAGATCCAGCAGGCCGGCAAATTCCCGGATCAGATTGGCGGTATGGCTGAAGTGATGCGATTTTAAACGCGCGTGCCAGCCCGCCTGCATTGACGGATAGATAGGGATCCGGGAGTTCTGCAGGATCTCCGGAATGCCGGTTGTCAGGTCGTTGTTCATGATGATCAGGTCATAATGTTCTTTGCCTTCTTGATACGCGGCGAGGATCTTTTTGAAACAGTAAATGCGTACGGTTTCATTCGTCGCCGTTTTCAGGTCGATGCAGGCATCGCCTTCGCAAAAGGAGGGCTGGTCGGTCAGAAAGGTGGCGGTCTTGACGTTAAATCCGGCCTGGCTGATGATTTGCTCCAGGATCCGCACGCTCTCCAGATACCAGGTGTTACGGGTATGTTCCTCGGCGATGATGAGGATGTCCTTGCCCCCGGGCGTGCGTTTGAGGATCGCCTTACGCATGAATTTCACGGAATCGGCCAGCCCGTGTTCGCATAAATTATTGAACCCCGCGGGAAAAAGGTTGGTGTCCACGACCGCCAGCTTAAAGCCCGAATCACGGATATCTACCGATGAATATAGAGGGAGTTCTTTGGATCTCTCATGCGAATCGAGCCAGCGGTGGATCTCTTGCTGGTGTGTCCGGATCCGCTCGATCATCAGGTTGATCGTCGGTGGAACGCTTATTGTGCCGAGGGGCTTATTCATTTCCGTTCAATTATGCCTTAATTACGCGCAAATGTCGAGCCGAAAGATGCCCGGCGCTATGTTCGTAATTTGTAGCCGATGCGGAACATGTAAACGGTCGCGAAGAACGTACCAAGGGCGAGAGTGAGGGATATCAAGGCGCAAACAAGGATGGAGGAATCCGAGACGCCGGTAACGCTGTAGCGCATTCCATCAACGAGATAATGCATGGGATTGAATTTGGAGATATGACGGACAATGTCCGGCAGCATGGTCATCGGATGGAACACCCCGCCCATCATCACCAGCGGGATGATGATGTAGATGCTCCACAAGCTCAACATTCCGAAATCTTCGGCCCACAAGGCACCCATCATTCCGCCGCAGGAGAAAATAACGGCAATGGTGAGAATAAAAAAGGCAAGTAAGAAAGGATGCATAATGGGCAGCGGCGTGAAAAAAAGCGCAACGATGTAGACTCCGACGCAAACGATGATCCCGCGGGCCACCCCGCCGGCCAGGAGCCCCAGGACCATTTCAAAATAGGAAAGCGGCGAGAGCAGCACTTCCTGGATGTGATTGTGCCAGCGGGCGATAAAAAGCGAGGAGGTGGTATTTTCATAACAGGTCGAGATCAGGTGCATGGTCATCAGCCCCGGGACGATAAACCCGAGATAGGAAAGACCGGTACTGCTAAAGTCAATGCGCGCGCCAATGGCGACCCCGAAGATGTACATAAAAAGGACCGAGGCGATCAGCGGCGGAAAGATCGTTTGCGAGGCGACCGACAGAAAACGGACGATCTCACGTTTGGATAAAGCCAGAACACCGATGGGATTGTTGATCATATTTCGTATCTCCTATTTCGTATCTCGTATCCCGCACTCATCGAGCGACGAGATACAAGATACGAGATACGCTTTTATTACTCTTGTCCCGTCACTTCCAGAAAAACCGCTTCCAGCGATTTGTCCCGCAGGACTTCCTGTTTATTGCCGATGCGCACAATGCGGCCGTGGTTGATGATGCCGATCGTTTTACAGAGCTTTTCGGCTTCTTCCATATAATGGGTTGTCAGAAAAATGGTTTTGCCTTCGTTGTTTAGCTGGGTCAGATGATCCCAGATAAGGAATTTAAGCTCGAGATCACAGCCCGCGGTCGGTTCATCCAGGATGAGGATCTCGGGGTCATGAATGAGCGCCCGGCAAATCAGCAGGCGTTTTTTCATCCCGCCGGAAAGGGCACGGTGCTTGACGTTGCGTTTTTCGATGAGCTGAAAGCGTTCGAGCAGTTCATCCGTACGTTGCGAGGCTTCCCTGGGTGGAATTCCGAAATAGCCCGCTTGGTAAACCAAGAGCTGATGGATGGTCAGGAAAGGATCGAAATTGAATTCCTGCGCGCACAAGCCGATCAGCCGGCGCGTGCGGGTGTATTCACTGACCGTATTATAGCCGAAGGCCTTGGCCTCGCCTTTCTGGAAATTCGAAAGTCCGGTCAAGACGTTGATGGTCGTGGTTTTCCCGGCGCCGTTGGGGCCCAGGAACGCAAAAAAGTCGCCGCGTTTGATCTCCAGGGAGATGTTGTCCAGCGCCTGCAGCTTGCCGT
>MHGM01000073.1:1144-1966 GCA_001805565.1 Omnitrophica WOR_2 bacterium RIFCSPHIGHO2_01_FULL_52_10 | reverse complement strand
CGGCGTTACGCACGATCTCGGGAAGCGCGGGGTGAATGTAGATCATGTTCAACAGATCATCGAGCGTCCCCTGTTTGTTCATAAACGCGATCAGCATATGGATCATGTCGGAGGCTTCTTCGCCGACAATATGCGCCCCTAAAATTCTTTTGGTTTTGCGATCAATGAGTATTTTACAGAAACCATGGTCGGAAAGCAACGCCATTCCCATGCCGCTATTTTTGTAGGGATTCAGGCCGACGACATAGTCGGCACCTTCGGCTTTAAGCTGGTCTTCGGTCTTGCCCACGCCCGCGATCTGCGGATAGGAAAACACCGCGTGAGGGACCGGAGGGTAGCGCAGCGGTTCGTCTTTTCTTTCGGCGAAGATCGTGCGGAAAAGATATTCGCCCTCGAAATTGACCGAATGGCGGAACAAATAATTGCCGACGCAATCGCCCAGCGCCCAGACGCCGGGGACGGCCGTGCGCAAATGGTCGTCGACTTTGATAAAGCCCTTATCGCTGCGCCCAAGGGAAGTATTTTCCAGTCCCAGCGTGTCCGTGTTGGGGGTGACACCCGTTGCGACCAGAAGGGCGTCGGCCGTTAGATGCTGCGCGCGGCCGTCTTGCTTTTGGTAAGTCAGAAGAAACGTGCCGTTATTGTATTCTACCCGGCTGGGAACGGCGCCGAAATGGACGTTACACAGTTGCGAAAAAACACGTGTGAATTCTTCCGCGATTTGGGAATCTTCGTTACGCAGAAATCGGCTGCGCACCAGAAAATGGACTTCGCTTCCCAGGGCCCGGTAGGCGTAGCCGAGTTCAACCGCGATATATCCGG
>MHGM01000073.1:0-1123 GCA_001805565.1 Omnitrophica WOR_2 bacterium RIFCSPHIGHO2_01_FULL_52_10 | reverse complement strand
TGGGGAGGTGGAGGGTGCGCAGCGCTTCGGTGCTGGTCATATACGGTGTTCCGGCCAGTCAGGGGATCGTGGGAATAGCGGGGCGCGTGCCGGTGGCGATGAATATTTTATCCGCCGTGATTCTTTCGCCAATTACTTCAATGGTTTTGTTGTCGATGAACCGTCCGGGCGCGTGATAAAAATCAATGTTGGGGTTGCGTTGATACCCGGCTTCGATGCCCTCGGAATCGGCATCCACCGTCTGGCTGATGCGCGTGACCAGTTTTGCGAAATCAACGTTGAAATGAGGATTAATATGGATGTCGAATTTATGGGCTTCCTGGATCTGCGTGGCGACGTAGGCCGGATGGATGAGCATTTTAGACGGGATACAGCCGCGGTTGAGGCACGTCCCGCCTGGCCGGTCCTTCTCGAGGACGGCGACTTTGTATCCGAGCTTGGCGGCCGGCGAGGTGATCTTGGAGCCGCCGCCGGAACCGATCACAATAACATCATATTTTTTCATTTAGTAGCCGACATTATTTATTTGCAAAAGCGGATGAATATTTTATCAGGAATATCGAATTATGCAATGGGCCGGTATCATTTGAACTTGATGCCAGTGTCGATGTCATCTTGTTTTTTGGGGACGGTGGCAGTGTCAGGAAGCAGGGCCAGATACCAAAGGGTCAGCACGTTCACTCCGGGGACCAGCATAAGGTATCCGAGCCAGTGGGACCGCTCAAGCCGCCGGGCAATACTCATCCAGACAAATAGAAAGGCGAGGAGGTTGATGACGGGAAACAAGAAGAATAAAAACCAAATGGGCGATTTGTCGGCTATTCGAAGCAACTGAAAAATTTGCAAGATGGGAACCCAAGCCAGCCATCCGCCGCATTTAAATCGCAGGGAGAGCCGCATCAGAGGAAAGCAAAGCAGCGCGTATACGCCTGTCCATAAGACTATCGCGATGGTCAGGCCCACCGGACTTTCCGCGATTGTTCTGATGAGAGGATGAACGTCCTTTAATCCACGCCAGTGGCTGGTGAGGTATTCCGTCAGCGATAGTATAATCTGATTAATATGTTCTTGTTCGATAGCCATTGCTCTTTCGGCCTGTATCTTAAGGTATTCATCCCGGCTA
>MHGM01000072.1:4995-7288 GCA_001805565.1 Omnitrophica WOR_2 bacterium RIFCSPHIGHO2_01_FULL_52_10 | reverse complement strand
GTCTCGATAAACTTGCCCATCTTGCCCAGTTTCTGGCGCAGGCGTTTGACGTGCGTGTCCACGGTGCGCGTGGTGACCTCCGCGTCGATGTCCCAGACGTCGTTTAAAAGCCGCTCGCGCGCCTGCAGGCGGCCGCGGCGCTCCAGTAAAAGGACAAGGAGCTTGAATTCCATCGCGGTCAACCGGACTTCCTTGGTGTTGACGGTGACTTTGTGCCGCTCCCGGTCAATGGTCAGCTGTCCCGCCGTCAGAACGGGCGCGGTTAAGACTGTGGCGGAGTCGCCGCGGCGCAAAATCGCCTTGACGCGCAGGACAAGCTCCCGCGGGCTGAAGGGCTTGACCATATAATCGTCGGCGCCGAGCTCCAGGCCCAGCACGCGGTCGATCTCCTCGGCGCGCGCGGTGAGCATCAACACCGGGATCGCGGCCCACGCTGATTTTTTCTTAATCTCCCGGCACAGTTCAAAACCGTCCATCCCCGGGAGCATGATATCCAGCACGATCAATTGAAACTTCCGGCGCTCCAGCTCTTCAAAGGCCTGCGCCGCGGCGGACGCCACCCGGCACTCGAACCCGGCCTTCTCAAGATTGTATTGGATCAGCTTGAGGATATGCGGGTCGTCTTCAATGATGAGAATCTTATTCATAGGGGTTCAGCTCCGACGCCGGCTTCGCCAGGTCGGAGTCCCGACCAACTCCGCCTTGGGCGGACGAGTGTCGGGAGGGACAGGGTTCAGCCATGAGTTTTGAAATGGCGGGGGTGTATTCGGTTTTCCCTGTTCGACTCTTATAAATATCTTTAAAACCGCTGGGGAGTTTCCCTAGCCCTTCGGTAACTCTTTGACGTACAGTTTCCAGGGACGGCAACGGGGCTGCCAGCTTCCCGTCGCGGATGACCGGGTGCAGCAACGCCCGCGCGCCTTCCGGGGCTTTCTCCGTCGCAAGACCGATCACGTCCTTCTGGAACATTTCTTTATCAGCGAAGTGGCGAAATACCTGTTTCTTGCCCGGGATGGTTTCTTTCCGGGGGCTGGACTTGGCCTTGTATTTGATTGTCCCGTCTTTTTCCCGGACCTGCACGAGCTTGTACGTCAGATCCAGCGCCGGACAATCGCGGGAAGTCACCATGTCCGTCCCGACACCGAACGAATCGATCGGCGCCCCGGCCTTGACCAGTCCGGCGATCTTGTATTCGTTTAAATTGCCGCTGGCCAGGATTTTGACGTGCGGCAAACCAGCCTTGTTCAAAACGCCCCGTACCTTCTTACTCAATATCTTTAGATCGCCGCTGTCCAAACGAATTCCTTTCAAATGCGCTTTTAAAGGCATGCTAACGATTTTCCGGACACAACCGACCGTGTCATAGGTATCGACGAGCAAGACCGTGTTTTCCGGAAAGACCGCGTGGTGGCGTTCGAACGCCTCTTGTTCCCCGTCGAAGGCCTCAACCCAGGAATGGGCCATCGTCCCGTAAACGGGGATCCCGAATCTCTTTCCGGCGTACACGTTGGAGGTGCCG
Source organism: Omnitrophica WOR_2 bacterium RIFCSPHIGHO2_01_FULL_52_10 (assembly GCA_001805565.1). Taxonomy (GTDB): domain Bacteria; phylum Omnitrophota; class Gorgyraeia; order Zapsychrales; family Zapsychraceae; genus UBA10015. The sequence continues at coordinate 5,769 of MHGM01000072.1, read as the reverse complement.
ACACATCCCGCGAGATACGCCGCCCGCGCGGCCAGAACGCCCGCCTCAGGCCCGTGGGCGCGCCGGGAACCGAAATCAATGACCCCGCGCGCGATGCCGTCTGCGCGCGCGGCGGCAACGACACGCGCCGCTTTAGTAGCCACTGAACTTTCAACATTCGCCAGTGACAGTAAATACGTTTCGAGAATTTGAGCCTCGATGATGGGCGCCTCGACCTGGAGGACCGGTTCCCGCGCGAAAAAAATCTCCCCCTCCGGCATGGCGCAGACGTCGCCGCTGAATTTAAAATTCTTGAGATAATCGAAGAAACCCCCCTTGACGTATCGGAAAACGGGCAAATCTTTAAGAAATGCGACATCCTCGTCGGTAAAGCGCAGATTGAGGATATATTCAACAACCTGTTCCAGTCCGCAGGCGACCAGAAAAGAACGGTTCTCCGGCATGGTGTGGCAGGACAGTTCAAACGTGGCGCGCAGGTCCACCTTGTTCTGGAAATACCCGGCGGCCATGGTGAGCTCGTAAAGATCGACTTTGAGACTATCGCTGGCGTTCATACTCTTTTAAATCCGCAGCACGTCAGCCAGAGGCTGATCCGCCTATGGCGGAAAATCCGAATTTCGTATTTAGCTATTCTGGCTTATCTTTGAACATCTGCTCGAGGGTCATTTCCCGCGCGCCGGCTTTAAGCATTTCTGCGACGGCCGCGCGGGCGTCGTCCGGATGGATATTCACGCCCGCAATGGCGTCCATCAAAAGTTTGACCTTAACATGTTT
>MHGM01000072.1:0-4981 GCA_001805565.1 Omnitrophica WOR_2 bacterium RIFCSPHIGHO2_01_FULL_52_10 | reverse complement strand
CGCCGATCCAGAGTTCTTGAACACCCGCGTCTTTCAATATATCCCGTAACGGCCGTCCCCGTTCGTCGACCGCCTGAAAAGCCGAATAACTGTCCTGCGCGGGATCCATCCCTTTGGAAACGATGATCGCTTGCGCGGGCAACTTCAAGGAAGGATGAAAATCGGCTCCCACCGTGTTCTGCACGCAATGGATCGGCCACGGCCCGCCGAAATCTCTAAAATGCTTTGTCCTGGCCGGATGCCAGTCCCGCGAAGCGATCACAGGATGTTTGTTTTCGGAAAAAAACTCGATATACCGGTTCAAGACGGGAACAACCCCGCCGCCTTGCGCTACCGCCAGGGCGCCGCCGGGACAAAAATCATTCTGCACGTCGACGACAAGAAGCGCCCGGTCCGAAGACATCAAAGCATCCTCCGTTCCAGTAAAAGCATGCGAAACGTCTGCGCGTTGTACACGGCAAAGCCCTGTTCGTCATTATTGAAAAAAGCGTAAACCGTGTGCACCTTGTCCCGGAAAGCGCGCACCTTGTCGGCCAATTGCTCCAGTTCGTTACGCGAGTACTGGGAGTTATAAAACGCCTTGCCGCCGTTAAACCGCGCATAAATAAAATCCGTTGTGACCACCCATTCCCCCGGCTTCTCCGATGATTCCGTAAAACACAGGCAACAGCGGTAATCCTTGAGAATCCGGTACACATCACTGGAAAACCAGCTGGCGTCGGCGAATTCGAACACGTGCCGGAAACCCTGAAAAAATCTGGTCCTCTTCAACAATGAACAAAAATCTGCCAATCCCTGGTGGTCCTTTTTAAACCCCGGAGGCAACTGCCAGAGAAAACACGCAATCTTCGGTTTGAGGAGTTGAACGCTGTGCGCCAGCGTCTCCAGGGATTCTTCCACATCTTCTAACCGCTTGATATGGGTGATATAACTGGACCCTTTAACGCTAAACCGGAATTCCCGCGGGGTGGATTTCAACCACGCCTCAACCGTCGCGCCCTCCGGCGGCTGGCTGAATGTGGTGATCAACTCAACGCCGTTGAATTGACGGCTGTAAAATTCCAGCCATTTATCCGCCGGCAATCCGCTGTGATAAAAAATGCCGCTGCCCCAGTGGGAATAATCGTAGCCGCTGGTGCCGATATACAATTTCATAAGTACCTCGACTTAAGGTTAGAATAGGTTTCAAAAAGTTGAAATATGTTGCAAGATGTTATGAGGTTACGATGGTGTTTCGTTTTCTTAACTTTTCGCAACTTCTTAACCTCTTCCAACCTTTTCTAACCTCTTGCAACCTTTTCCAACCTGCTCGTAATTTAAATATCTAACACCACTCTCGCCCTCCACTGCCCCTGGTCTTCACTGACCGCGAACTGATGCATGGTCACCGCTTTGACATCGACGTTCAGCGGATGTTTCCTGGGGTCCAGCGTTTCGCCGTACGCTCGTGCGATGACCGTCCACCCACCCTTTTGTTCCTTGAACCGCAGCCGCGCGACTCGCAGTAAAAGCTGCTCGGCATCCTTATAATAAATCAATTCCTGTAAGAATTGGAACAAAAGCATCTCCAAATTTTCGGATTCCACGGAAATCTCCCGCCAGAGTCTTTCCGTGATCGTTACCAGATCCTCGACCATGACGTTCATCAGCGCGTCGGAAGCGGCGATGAACATCTCTTCTTTCGATTCTCCGTAAGCCTCAAAAGCAATATCGGCAATGGCGACGTCGTCTAAATAGTGGTAAGGCATAATGTAGAAAGCACGAAACTCGAAATACGAAGGAATATCAAAATTAGTTATTTATGAAGGTTAGAAAATGTTGGAAGAGGTTTGAAAAGGTTACAAGAGGAAGAACGTTGCAAAAGGTTGCAACAAAAGTAACCTCAAGAAACTTTTAACATTTTCCAACGTCTTCCAACCTTTTGTAACTTTTTCTAACTTTTAAAATTTGTTTCGTGCTTCGGATTCCGAATTTTAAACAAATTATCCTTTTACGTTTCCAATCGGCACAAACCTCGCCACGCGGCGGCTGATGCCGGCCATTTCGGTGGCGGCCGTCACATCATCGATACTCTTGTACGCCGAACCGGCTTCCTCAGCGAGCCCCGCGTAGGACGCGGTGTGGACGTAGATCCCGCGTTTACGCATGTCGTCCTGAAGTTTTCTTCCCTGAAACATTTCTCTGGCCTTGCGCCGGCTCATCGTGCGGCCGCTGCCGTGCGCGGTCGAACAAAACGTCTCCTTGCTTCCCTCCACGCCCGCCAACAAATAGGAGCCCGTTTCCATACTGCCGCCGATAATGACCGGCTGACCGGTCTTTCGATAAATCCCCGGGATCCCTTCCATGCCGGGGCCGAAGGCGCGCGTGGAACCTTTGCGATGAACGAGCACTTTACGCTTTTTCCCGTCGATCACGTGCTCTTCCAGCTTGGCGATGTTGTGCGCCACGTCATAGATCTGGTGCATACCCAGTTCCTGCGGCGTTTTTCCAAGTACCTCCGCGAACACTTCCCGGATCCGGTGCAAGATCACCTGCCGGTTGGCAAAAGCCATATTGACCGCGCATTTCATGGCTTTAAAATAATCCTGGCCTTCGGGAGAATGAAACGGCGCGCAGGCGAGTTCCCTGTCTTCAACCTCCAGGCCATATTTACTGCGCATGACCTTTAAGAAAATCTGCAAATAATCCGTGGCCACCTGGTGTCCGAACCCGCGGCTGCCGCAATGGAACATCACGACGATCTGATCAGGTTTAGTGATCCCGAATTGCGCGGCCAGGTCTTTATCAAAAATGTTCTCGGGTTTGGCGACCTGGATCTCCAGATAATGGTTCCCGGAACCGAGCGTGCCCAACTGGTGGAACCCGCGCTCGATGGCGTGCTCGCTGACCTTGGAGACGTCCGCCCCGGCCATGCAGCCGCCTTCCTCGGTGCGCTCCAGATCCTCTTGCCAGCCGTAACCCTGCGCGACACACCACGGCGCGCCCTGTTCGACGACGCGCTTGAATTCATTCTTGGAAATTTTGACGAACCCTTTGCCGCCCACGCCGCAGGGGATCTGCCGGAAAAGCCGGTCGACCAATTCGGTCACATGCGACCGAATCTGGTCGTGCGTGAGATTGGTCGCGACGAGGCGCATGCCGCAGTTGATGTCGAACCCGATGCCGCCCGGGGAAATGACGCCGGTTTCCGCGTCCATCGCCGCGACCCCGCCGATGGGAAAGCCGTAGCCCCAATGTCCGTCGGGCATACAATAAGAATATTTGAGGATGCCGGGGAGTTTCGCGACATTGGCCGCCTGCTCGAAGACGGTATCGTCCATTTCTTTCAAAAGTTTTTCGGTGGCGTAGATGCGCGCCGGCACGCGCATACCCTTGCGGAAGGTTACCGGAAGCTCCCAGACCGTTTCTGAATTTTTTTTGATTTCTGCGGGCACTGCCATGCGGTGATCCCTTTCGCCAAGACAGGTTCCATTATATCAATCCTCCTCCGGATTTGCCATGCCAAATTCTTAGGGAAATAACCTTGGTCCGCTGGGCGATTTATGCTTGGAGGAATTTCTGAGGATTTCGAGGACCCGCTCATCGTCCACCTGCTCGAAATGGACGTAGAACTGGCTGAGGGCGTAAAAAATTTCTGGCATCCGCAAACAGATCAATTCATCGGCCTGGCGCGCCAGGCGCCTGAGCGTGTCTTCAGGACCGACGGGGATGGCGGCGATTAGTTTACGCGGCTTTTCGCAGCGTGCCGACCACAACGCGGCCTCGAACGTGGCGCCAGTGGCGACCCCGTCGTCGGTAACAATCACAGTTCGGTCTTTTAAAGGAATCTTGGGATGGATTTTGCGGAATAACGCGGCACGGCGTTTGATCTCGGCCATTTGGCGCTGCTTCTCTTGTTCGCTATACGCCTCGTCGGCCCCGGCCTGGCGCGCGTATTCCTGGTTCAAGAAAACATGACCATCTTCACTGACCGCGCCGATGGCAAATTCGGGATTGGCGGGCGCGCCGATCTTCCTGGCGAGAATGATATCCAAAGGCGTACCCAATTCCCGAGCAAGATATTGGGCCACAATAACTCCACCCCTGGGGATGCCCAAGACAACAGCTTCGTTCGCAGCAATTTTCCGCAACGCGCGCGCTAACTCCTGGCCGGCCTGCGCCCGGTCGTCAAAACGGCCGCTCGAGTGGTCAATCACCGTAAACTGCTTCATGTTTGCTATCTCATCACATCATCGATGACGTCTCACAATGCGTCAACACGATAAAATTCTCGCCGTCTTTGAGCTCAATAATAATCAAATCCTCCCGGACAAGCATCCCGATACTCATATTGATCACACCCATCGAAGCGGCGGTACATCCATTGACCTCTTTGATACTCACCGGCCCGGCGCGCGCCTTGAGAAGATCCACTATTTCACCGGCAACTTTGTGAACATCAGTGAACATGTCTCATCCCCCCTTGTATTGGATTGCGTGAGATTTTGATGAACCCGGTTTGCCCTTAAGTCCTTCGCCTCCTTTCTCTTTCTCCTGCTTCTATTGTACTCCCGCCCGCAGAAAATAGTAAACAGTAAAATTAAACTTGAGAACAGAGCGGGCTGAAAGAAAACGCTTTCGTCGGAAGCTTATAGCCGAAACATGGACTTACCACTTATTTACAGCGTCGCCACGGCCTCGATCTCGACTAAGGAATCCTTGGGCAGCCGCGCCACCTGGATGGTCGAGCGCGCCGGCGCCGTCGCGGCGGCGAAATATTTGGCGTACACCTCGTTCATCGCGTTAAAATCATTGAGGTCTTTTAAAAAGACCGTGGTCTTGACCACCTTCGCGAGCGATGAGCCCGCAGCCTCCAAAACCGCTTTCAAATTCTTCAAAACCTGTTGCGCCTGTTCGCCCGCGTTCGTTCCCGCCATCTGACCGCTCACCGGATCGAGCGGAATTTGTCCGGCGGTATAAACCAGATTGCCAATAACAACGG
>MHGM01000071.1:6283-6549 GCA_001805565.1 Omnitrophica WOR_2 bacterium RIFCSPHIGHO2_01_FULL_52_10 | reverse complement strand
GTTGGATTTAATTCGGGTAAATCTATGCACAGATTTCAACAGGACAACATAAAATTTACACAACCTCTAGAACAATATGGCATTATACGGACAATCTTTCTATTGCAGTAGTTAACATAATATGTATTATAGGAAGTTGCGGAGAGTAGCGAAATCAGCTTTTATTGGGTGTCCTGTTGGGCTGAAATTTCAAAATATCGTCCCGAATACCTGTTTCGGTGAATTTTTGGGTGGGTTTCGGGGTTGGCTTGAGTAATTGACGCTTG
>MHGM01000071.1:5034-6272 GCA_001805565.1 Omnitrophica WOR_2 bacterium RIFCSPHIGHO2_01_FULL_52_10 | reverse complement strand
TGCGAATTATTTTGCTGTTGGTAAGGGCGTCCGCCAGGATCTTTCGGGCTTCCCGCAAAATCCGGCCAAATGTGGGCCGCGAAATGCCCATCGCTTTGGCGCCCTCGGATTGGTTATAGCCTTGATGGTCGGCTAGCTTTATCGCCTCATAGTGGTCGATATTCAGTTGAGCCTCATCCGGCCGTCCCGGGTTCCCCCGGGGGCTGAACTGGGCTGTCTTGGGCATTTTTTGGATATAGCGGATTTTTTTTCGTCTGCCGCGGCGTGTCAAATGATCTCCATAATATGTATGTTATTACGAGCAATTGCTCGTAATAATATGCTATTTAATTTGAGCATGTGCTTATTATAAAATAAGTTTCCGGGGACGCAATGTTTTTTCAGGTTTTTATTTACGGTTTTATTGAGGGGATCAAACAACGGATGAAAGCAGATTGGAAAGATATCGCAGGTTCTCGATATTGTTCTCGATGCTGCATTGAGTTTCGCGGGTATGGAGGTTAAGGACCCCGAAAATCCGGCGCTTGGCCATCAGGGGCATGACCAAGGAATGCTGAATCTCCGGCCGCTGCAAAAAGGGCTTGATCCGGTTGTCTCCTCCTTGCTGCCCGTGAATGACAAATGGTCGATTTTCCTTGGCGGCCAGGCCGGCAATGCCTTCCCCAATACGAACACGGGCATTTTTGACCTGCTCTTCTTTGAGCCCGCGGGACACCTTAATGGTCAAATCCCCTTGCTTTTCCTGGTCCACCACCATGATCGAGCCGCATTCGGTATTGGTCATTTTCAGGGCCAAATCCAGCAAGGTTACCAGCAGCTCATCCAGGCAGACGGTTGAGTAAAGATCGTTTGCCGCCTCTTTGATTCTTTCCGGGAAGCCTTCTTTTCCCTCCGTTTGAGTATGCCTTTTGATACTGCTTAATTCGATGTTATTTTTTACAATCTCATAAAGCAAATCCAGGATGGAATTCATCATCACGTTGGAGACTATCCGAAGGCCGTTGATCTCATTGATAAAATCTTCCAGCGGGATATTGAGCCCATGGGCCAGGGCTTCGTATTCAGTGCTTTTAAGACGTTTGTCCAGGATAACTGGGCCAACGATCATGAATCCTAACGGCCCCCCCTCCCCGCCTATGCCAATGGGAATGGCAAACTGGTGCAAATTAAGAGGGCTGGTATATTCCAGGTATGACCCGTATTGTTCAAATTTTTTCAGAAACTCGGCCGGTTCCTGG
>MHGM01000071.1:1588-5018 GCA_001805565.1 Omnitrophica WOR_2 bacterium RIFCSPHIGHO2_01_FULL_52_10 | reverse complement strand
ACAATAAATATATTGATGTGCAAGACATCGATAAAACGCGACAAAATGTCCCACCACTTTTCCTTATTGATGATTTTGAGAGCTAATTGTCTGGAGGCGTCTTCGTTGAGCATCAGATTGTTTCTTCGCTGATATTATACTTTTTCATTTTATTGTAAAGGGTCGTCCGGTTCACCCCTAGAGAAGCGGCCGCCTTGTTGCGGTTCCAGTTGCAGTCTTTGAGAATTGAAATGATGTGCTCTTTTTCGGGTTGCTCCACGGCCCTTTTGAGATTCTTCTCGGGAGATTTCGAAGATTTTAAATGATCGGGTGCGAATTTTGAGAAATTGGGGACATCTGTTTTATTAATGGCAGCACCTTTGGTCATAATGACGGCCCCTTCAATGGCATTTTCCAGTTCGCGGATGTTCCCCGGCCAGGAATATTCGATGAACATTTTTTGCACGTCTCCAGACATGCCGGTGACCTTTTTGTTGTTGATCGCGCAATATTTCTTTAAGAAATGGTCGATCAAGATCGGGATGTCTTCCTTGCGGTCCCGCAAAGGCGGCACCGGTACGCAAATAACGTTAATGCGGTAATAAAGGTCTTCGCGGAATTTACCCTGACGTACCAGGTCCGTGAGATCCTGATTCGTGGCCACGATGATACGCGCTTCAGCCCGGCGCGGCAAGTTGTCCCCCACCCGTTCGAAAATGCCTTCCTGTAAGACACGCAAAAGTTTTACCTGGAGGGTCGGGGAAAAGGCGTCAATTTCATCTAAGAAGATGGTGCCGCCGCGGGCGTACTCAAAACGGCCTTCTTTGTCCTTGATGGCTCCCGTAAAGGCCCCTTTCATATGGCCGAAAAGTTCGCTTTCAAGGAGCGTCTCGGTCAGGGCGCCACAGCTGATCTCAACGAAGGGTTTGTCCTTGCGCGTCTGGTCCGTTTGATGGATCGCCCGGGCGATCAATCCTTTGCCGGTCCCGCTTTCTCCGGTAATGAGGATCGTGGCGTTGCTGCTGGCGACCGAGTCAATGATACGGTAAACTTCCTGGATCCTGGCGCTGGCGCCGATCAAGTCGCAAAAATGATCACGCCGTCCTTTCGCGATGATTTGTTTTAATTCCTCGTTCTCGGCGACGATCTGCTTTCTTTCGATCAGTTTCTGGATGACGATTTTTATTTCACTGTCATTGATCGGCTTGGTGATGTAATCGGAGGCGCCCTTTTTCATCGCCGTGACGGCTGATTCGATAGTGCCATAGCCGGTGACGAGAATGACCTCTGTTTTCGGGGACCAGTGCTTGACTTCCTCCAATAGCTGGATCCCGTTCATTTTGGGAAGCTGAAAATCCGTTACAACAATGTCGATGCGCTCTTTTTTGAGAATGCCCAAGGCGGCTTCCCCTGTTTCGGCCATCTGGACGCGGTAGCCGTCAATGCGCAGGATCTCATAGAGAGATTTGCGAATGAGCGGTTCGTCATCGACAATCAGTATTTGAGTATTTTTCCCGTTTTTGTTAACCATGATCATTATCGTAAAGGCAGATCGATGAAAAATGTCGTTTGTTTGCCCGGTTCGCTTTCGACAGCAATTTTTCCGTTATAGCCTTTAATGACTTCGCTGACGATCGTCAGCCCGAGCCCGGAGCCTTTGTTGGTCGCCTTTGTGGTATAAAACGGCTCAAAGATTTTTTCCGTTTCGTCGGCGGCGATGCCCACGCCCGTGTCGTGGATTTTAATGTGAAGGATATCATTTTGACATTTGGCCTCGATCGTGATCTTTCCGTTGTTGCCCTCAATGGCTTCAGCGGCGTTGCGGATAATGTTTGTGAGGATGCGCTCCAGGCCTAAATCTTTGACGGGAGGAATTTCATCGTCGATTTTTTTTTCGACCCGGATATTTTTATATTCAATGTCCATGTGCATGCTCGCCAGGGAGCGTTCCAGGGCCTGTTGAAAGCTGACGGATTGTTCGCCGCGGGGCAATTCGTTGCGCGAGCAGGCAAGCAAATTTCTGACAATTGTTGCCATCCGGTTAAGTCCGTGTTTGATTTCCAGAAGATACCCGCGGACGACCTCATCGTCCTTGATGTGTTCGAGGCAAAGGTTGGTGTAGCGGATGACCCCATCCAAAGGATTATTAAATTCGTGCGCGATGCCGCCGGCGAGTTTGCCGATGGTGGCAAGCCGTTCATGGATGTGGATCTGCTTTTTAAGGTTTTGGGCCTCCTGGTCGCTTTGGCCCAAACGGTCTTTAAGGGTTTGGGTTTCCCTGACGATATTTTTGAACTTCTGGTACAGCTCGATACGGCGGTAATTCAGGGCGATTTGGCTGGAAAGAAAATCCAGCAGCTGCATCTCATTTTTCGTGAAGCGCAGGCCTGATTCCTTGTCAGTAATGTTTATAACGCCGATGAGCTGGTCTTTGATAATCAGCGGCGCACAAATAAATGAAGGTGTCTGGTAGCTTTTGCGGGCCTTGAAGTCATGAAAACGGTCGTCCGTTTCGATATCGTCGACGACGATGGGGAGTTTGCGTTTGGCCACGTGGCCGATGATCCCCTCCCCCATTTTTTTTATCATTTGGTTTTGTTCGTCTTTCTTGAGGCCAATGGCAGTTTGGAGGGTCAGGTCTTTACCGTTGGGATTAAGAAGAAAAATGGAGCCCCTGGTCGCGCCGACAAGGCGCATGATTTGCTGAAGAGATTTTTCCAGCAGATCATGTTCGTTAAGGGCTGTGGCCACCAGCGCGCATATCTCGCTAATTTGCTGAAAGGCATCAAGCTGCGTTTTGTCTTCCTGTTCTGTTTTTGTAAAGAGTCCCATGACGTTTCCGGATTGTTTTTACTGTGCCGGCGAAACCTGGACGCCCTTGGCTTTCAGTGTTGACAAAACATCGATCATTTTTTCGAAATAACCTTTCAGGGGATGATTGGGATTTTCGTTGATGATGCCCTGGTATATGGAAAGCGGAAGTCCGTAGTCTTTTAGTTGATACACCGAAACCGTGTTGATGGTCTTAAGGATGGTATCGAGCGTGCGGATATTCATATATTCGGGGCGCCCGTATTGAGACGCGATCTTGCCTAAGACCTCCACCGCTTCTTTCCACCGCTTTTGCTCCAGATAACAATTGCCAAGATAACGCAGTGCGGCATATTCCACCGGTGAATCCGGATTTTTGGCCGTCAACGTGTTGTAGTGCGTGATCGCCAGTTCGTAGGCATCCATGGTTTTTTGATAATCATTCACTCCTTTGTAGTGATTGGCGATATAAAGCGGGATGCCGAGTCCTGTCAGGGTCAACGTGTATTCGGCCATGATACGGTCGTAGATCTTTCTGGCCCCGGGCCAGTTGTCCTGGGCCTCATAAGTCCTCCCGATGGCACTGAGAGCCTGCGCCTGCAATTCCTTGCTCTCCGGGTAAAGTTTGATGATCTCATTG
>MHGM01000071.1:0-1577 GCA_001805565.1 Omnitrophica WOR_2 bacterium RIFCSPHIGHO2_01_FULL_52_10 | reverse complement strand
GGAGGTTTCATAATCCTTTTTCACATGGTAGACATTCCCCACCAGCATCCGGATCCCCGGGGTGAGTTTGGAGTTGGGATACCTCTTGATGATCTTTTGATAATCTTTAATGACCTTGTCAAATGTTGGTTCCGGGACGATTTTAGGGTCCTTGAGTATGTCAAGATATTCTCTCTGGACTTTCCAGGCCATCTGCTCAATGGCGTAGTCGCTGTTTATGCCAAGCAGCGAGAACAGGACAAACACGCCGGCAAGGATGCCGATATAGATGAAAACCATCTTTTTCATACCGCTTCTTTCTTCAATAAAAAGTGGATTGTGATGGCGGTATACACCGTGGCATCGATTAGGGTCAATACGACAATGCTTATGGCCGGCGACAGTAACCGCACTCCTTCTAACGTCTGGCTGGCGATGGAGGACAGGTTGCCTTGCAATAACAAAATGGGAACATAAAATAACATCGGGATCAAGACAATAAAAAAGATAAACAAAAAAGACCCCCACAGGTATTTAAAATTGAGAGCGATCGCCTGGAAAATTTTTTTGCGTTCGATGACGATGACTGGGAGCACAAAGGCAAACAAGGTGGTGACAAGGGTCCCGATCAAAAGATTCCAATAGGGTGCTCCATAGAGGACAGTTGTTTTGATCATATAAAAAATGCCCGCTTTCGAGCTGATCTGTAAAGCCCGTCCGATGATCAATGCCTGCGTTTTTGAGAGAAGATAGAATACCAGAAATGTCGCGACCGCGGCCAGACATACATGGACATACCGGGGCAGCATGGCGCGCAGCGCGTTGGGAAATGTTATCTTTTTATTGTTGTCGATATTTTTAATGATCTCGATGGCAACGGCGATCAGGAAGCTGCTGATAAATATAAAGAGAAAATACTGGGCGGCCTGGAACCATTTCGGCAGGATAAGCAGATGCTGCGGATAGTGCAGATAGGCCTCCCCCTCCATCCTGCGGATAATGGGGCCGAAAAAGTAAACCAGCGGAAACCGGGGGGCGAAATAGATGATCTCAAGAACGAATAGCTGGATAAAAGCTGTTGTTATAAAGGGGAACAGGATAATGGGATTGGCCACAAAGGAATTTACCGATTCGCGAAGGAGGGGAATAATTTGTTTTTGAGATTTTGGGATCATGTCCTGACCGAGGTTCAATAAGTCTTTGGGGTTGAATGAATTGTGAAAATCTTAACACAGCTTATCCGTGCTGTCAATTGATATGGCGGCAATTCTGGGTTCCCTTCGTATTTTTGGGGAAACAAAAAAGGCAGATTATTTTTCAATAATCTGCCTTTTTGATGTTTTGCGCATGAGATAATAACCAGCGCTGGTTAGTCCGCTTACCGTTTTTGGTCGCGCGGGAGGCTGTTTTTTCGGTTACGCGCGAATCTCATCGCGACGATCCCGCTTCCCAGCAGGAGCATGGTTGCCGGTTCTGGGTTGTGGATCGTGCCTAGTTCTGTGCCCGTTGTCGTGTCTGTGGTTGAAGTCGAATCGAGTATCGAAGGAAGTGAACCCGTATCCTCACCCCCACCGAACGCGAAACTGCTCAAAGAGGCG
>MHGM01000070.1:3149-5049 GCA_001805565.1 Omnitrophica WOR_2 bacterium RIFCSPHIGHO2_01_FULL_52_10 | reverse complement strand
TGGAGCAGTTTTTGACATGGCGGCCGCCTTTGAAGGCCTGCCTGCCGGCAGGCAGGGAAAAGAAGGCGGACAAATTAAAAAGGCAATTGTTTTTGATGACGAAGGAGGACCGATTGCCGAGTTCTCCATGTTTCCGCGCAAAAAGCGTTTTTTCATGCTGGGCGTATGGCCCGGGCAGGAGGAATTTTTGTTATTATCGAAAAACACAAAAACGGTGGAGCCGTTCTATGATGAAGTAACGGATAAAGTTTTTTATGTCGCGGCCGGACCGGCCAGCATCTTTGAGAAAGAACTGAAATCAAAAGGCGCTCCTTTGCTGCGCAAGGGCGCTCCCTTGCGCAGCATCACTATCCTGGCGTCTCCGGAGGGCGCCGCGGTCATGGTCATTTTGACAAATTGCGCCGATAAGGCGCCAACGGATATTATGCGGGCGTTCCTTAGGCGATGGCCGAACCTTGACGCCGGGCCGGCCGGGAGGGCCTGCCTGTCCGGTAGGCAGGCGCTTCATGCCGGGGGAATCCCCGGCGCAGGGAACGCGCCCGGCCTCGCCGAAGGTCCAGCTTCGCCCTTCGGGCTTCGCCGGGATCCCGCCGGAGTCCAAAGGACGAAGGCGGATTCCGGCCGAGGCGGGCATGCGCGTTCCCCGCAGGAAGATGTGCCTGGTGCGGCAGGGCCAGCAGGACAGAACCCGTCTTTGGTATTTCCGGATTGGGGCGGCGCGCTCAATCAATATTGTCAAAAACATTTTTTGGGGGGAGAATTTTCCAGGCTTGATATAACTCAATTGATATCAACAGTTTATTCGCTTAATGGTTATTGCGCGGCCCATGAGCAGGCTTTGTTGGTCTCATTGTGCCCTCCGCCAGAGTATTCTTTTGCAGGCGCATTACAACAAATTGTCCAGCGGGTCAATGAGGCAGGCATCACGGATCCGACAGGACGTCTTCTTTTTATTAATATAGTAAAATAATACTATACAAAAAAATCTTGACCGAACCTTGACAGAGGGTCGTCATGTGATATACTTTCTCTGTTGATCTTTGACTATCCCGAATTATGACACCGATAAGGTGTTTGCTGTCATAGAAGCCCTGCGGGGTTCGCTGTTCTGCCGTCTGAAGAAGGACGGCGGAATAGAAGGGCAAGGATTGTCTGTTGAACACTCAAGGTCGTCGCGGCAAGGCTAGGGGAAACCCATGACACACAGAAAAAATGAAAAGGGTCAAAGTCTACTAGAATATGCCATGGTCGCGGCGGTTGTTGCAGCTGCAGTGATTGCAATGAGCACCTACGTGTTCCGGTCCGTACAGGCCACCCAACAGACGATTCAAACGGAATTCCAGAAAGAATAATCATAGCAAATCATAACTTAACGAGCGGATAGCGAAGTTAAGTTATTGATTTGCTTGATCCTTGACAATTTGGTCAAATTGTCAAGGATTGAATTCATGCAGTTACTTATGTTCACTCGCGTTGCTCGTTCCATAAGTAACGCATTCATTCAAGGGAGGAAACCATGTTGAGGAAAAAGAAAATAACTTCTTCGAAACGTGCCGCCCCCAAAAGAAAAGGGCAAAGCACCGTTGAGTACATCATCCTGGTGGCAGCCGTCATCGCGGCTCTTTTGTTTTTCTTGCCGGGATTCAGAACAGCCATTCAGAACACGTTAACCAGCGGCACCAACGGCATGGAGAATATGGCCGGCAGGCTCCAGACATCCAGACCGCTGTCGCCGTAATGCCGATGGTAAGACAAACACCATTAGTTACTTTAAGAAATTCCTAGGAGGAAAAATCCATGTTTAGAAAACTGATCAAAAATAAAAAAGCGCAAAATACCGCCGAGTACGCGATTCTGATCTCACTCGTCGTGGCCGGTATTATCGCGATGCAAACCTACG
>MHGM01000070.1:0-3117 GCA_001805565.1 Omnitrophica WOR_2 bacterium RIFCSPHIGHO2_01_FULL_52_10 | reverse complement strand
GCCTCGAGCTATTTGAAGAACCAGACGACGGCATTAGGAACCTCTGTCCAGTACGAACCGTATTATCTCACAACCGATTATGACATTACCCGCAATGAAGCGACAACCAAGCGGTTGGATGATGTGACGACCAGACAGGATTCCGACTTGACCAGAACGCGCGCCACAGGCGGTTTCCAGAACACGGCGTATGACAACGCCATCTTTGGTGAGCAGTTTTAATTGAAAAGAAGCACTACGAGAACTCTCTCATGAGGAGAGGGTAACTTTTTAGGAGGAAAATCAAATGTTTACTTATTTAAATAAACTTCGTCGAAGAAAAAAGGGGCAGAGCACCCTGGAGTACGCGGTCCTCATTATCATCATCATTGGTGCCCTTTTGTCGATCCAGGTCTACATCAAGCGCGGTATTCAGGGGCGCTTGAAAGGCGCGACGGATGACATCGGGGACCAATTCTCTCCGGGGAATACCAACGTCATTCAGACCATGACAACGTCCAGCACGACAAAAGATACCTTTACCAGAGGTGTCAGCGGCTCAACGTTGACCGGCCCTGAAGTGACCTCAACGGTTACCAACTCTGCCGTTATGAACGTGGAGCGGGAATTCTGGGGTAAATAATAATCCCCGGATTCGTTGGGATGTCCTTGTCAAAAACATGGCTTACCTGGGGGCTTTCCCGGGTAAGCCATGTTTATTGTTGGCCCGTCCAATGCCGGGCCAACAATAACCAGAATTCCTTGTTCGTAAGAGGCGCCTTCTATGCTAAGATATTTTAAAACCAACAAAGCCCAGGCCGTCATGGGCGAGTACGTCCTGGTTTTCTTCGTGGTCATAGGCATGGCCACGGCCATGACCATTTATTTCAAGAGGGCCGTCCAGGCGCGCGTGTTTGAGGCCCGCAACGCGATGCTCAATATGGTGCTTAACCGCACGCAGGGTTATTACACCGGCGATGTGCAGATCGGGTATGAGCCCTATTATGGCAACACCGTTTCGACGGCCGCCCGCCGTGAGAACGCGGCGACGGAGTTGTTGCCGGGGGCGACGACGGGGATTTTCCGCAAAACCTTTGATGATGTGACGGCGCTGCAGACGCAGAGCCAGACCGCGCCGCCCGGGGACGCGAAGTAAAAGAGAGGTAGAGAGGTAAAAGAGGTAAGGGGTAAGAAGTAAGAAGTAAGAAGAGGAAGAAGGATGATGGAAAAGGTGAGCACAAAAGACAATAAATTTCAAAAGGCCGGATTTTACCTCTTACCTCTTACCTCTTACCTCTTATTTAAAAAAGGCCAGTCGATCCTGGAATACACCGTCCTCCTGGGCGTGATTGTTTTGGTCATGTTCGCCATGGGGCCGATGCTCAAGCGCGGCACGCAATCCCTCATCAAGGTGGTGGCGGACCAGGTGGGGGTTCAGCAAAATGCCGAGCAAAAGTTTGACGAGACCGGACACCTGGAGGCCAGCTACACAGCCGCGCGCGGGTCCACAGACAAACAAACGCAGGATTTGACCGGGACGATCACGTATATTTTCAATGACGTCTCGACGACGGTTTCCAACGCGCTGGTTAATCTTGGTTTTACCGAAGGTCAATAACGCGAAATGGAGCGGGATATGTTACGAAAGTTTAACAAGGGGCAGACGACCCTGGAGTACATCGTCCTTCTGATCATCGTGCTGGGCGCCCTTTTGGCTATTCAAAATTATTTCAAACGGGGTCTGCAGGGGCGCTGGAAGGCGGCCCTGGATGATATGGGCGACCAGTATGACCCGCGCGTGGCCGATTCTTCGGTGCGTCACACGCTGGTCCAGAGCACGAATACGACCATTATTGCCACCCCGTTAAATGCCCTGGATCCGAACAGCAGCTATTGGACCCAGCGAACGGATGAATCCATTTCGACGGAACGCAAACAGGGGAGCGTTTCGGCGGGAGCTTATTAACAGTCGTAAGTGGTAAGTCGTAAGTAGTAAGCAAAAAAGGCAAGAAGAAATGATTGTAGCGAAGATTGGGATGATGGTGATGAGATTAGAGAAATATTTTATGGTTTTTGTTAAAAATTTTTGTAAAGTTTTAAGCTTACGACTTACAACTTACAACTTACGACTAAAATAAACTGGCACATTAAATATGCCAAAGCTTTGGAAAAATGCTCGCGCCCAAACCGCCCTGGAGCTGGCTGTCTTCGGGGCGATCCTGATTTTTGTGATCGGCGCCATTGTCCGCCAGGCGTTAAGCGCCGGTTATATGCAGAATCAGCAGCTGCGCGCCATGCGCCAGGCCATGTCGACCTCCTACCGGTATTCCACCGGATTGCTTGGCGGGGGCGGTGGCGCCGGCAACGCCTCGCATCAAACCGCGCAGATTTTGTTCATTGAAGACAGGTTGACCGCGGAGTCGGCTAAATACGGCGCCATCGACCGCACGCCCTACGTCGTGGGCGCGGCCGCGACCTACAGCCGGAACCTGTTCCTTCCCGTGGATGCCGGCGAAGATTACAACCTCCCGATCTACGATATTTTTATCAACGGCAAACATTTTCCTTTCACGACAGCGCGCTTTAAAAGGGTTGAGCTGGCCAAAAAGTGCGCCGGGGCCAGCCCCTGCCCTGCCGAATGTACCGGAGGTTGCCCTGCCAACTCCTTGCAACTCTATCCGGGGCCGGATCTGCCGTGCGCCAATAAAAGCCCGTGTCCGTTGCAATGCGGGGGGGATTGCTCCTCCCTGCCCGCGAGCAGCTGGCAGCCAGACTGCGCGACGGTAACAAGAACATTATCCCAATGTGTGTCGGGAGATTGTATTGCCGCCTGTCCGGACTTTGGTAATAACTGCACTGTTTCTCCCGGCCCCCCGGTTATGGATACGCCGCAAACGGTGGGCTGCGCAAAACTGCATACCGTTATTTACAATCACGGGAGTTATCTGGAATGGTGCACGGACGAGCCCGGCGACCCGGCGTGTCCCGTCGCGGGTAATCCCGCTTACAACCTGACAGCGGACGAGCGGTTTGACCTGGACCGGAGCGGGGGCCCGCTTACCACGCCTCCGGACGTCCCGGCCGGCGTTCAGCGCAGGGATTTTTTCTGGCAGTGGTATCTGGTCTCGGGATATGACG
>MHGM01000069.1 GCA_001805565.1 Omnitrophica WOR_2 bacterium RIFCSPHIGHO2_01_FULL_52_10 | reverse complement strand
CGTTTTACCGAAACATTTCTTTTTATCAGGACCATACCCAAACCGACCGGATCGTTTCTGCTCAAATGACCCGGGTCGTTTGTGTTCAAACGCCCCGGGGCGTTTGAACACAAAAGGACACACGCACATGGAAAAGTTAGTGATCGAAGGCGGGAAACCCCTGGAAGGCGAAGTCGAGATCGCGGGTTCCAAGAACGCGGTTTTGCCGATCATGGCGGCCACACTTTTAACCGACGCGCCCTGCACCATCCGGCGCGTGCCAAAATTGCGCGACGTCATGACGATGATCAAACTTTTACGGTCGCTGGGCAAAAAGGTGGAGATGACCGGCAGCACCGTTGTTGTCGAATCCAGAGGACCACTGCATCATATCGCGGATTACAAACTGGTCTCAACGATGCGCGGGTCGTTCTGCGTTCTGGGGCCGCTGCTGGCCAAGCTTGGCAAGGCGAACGTGTCCCTGCCCGGAGGTTGTATCATCGGCGTGCGTCCCGTGGATCTCCATTTAAAAGGCTTGGGCGCGCTGGGGGCGAAATTCGAAATTGAGAACGGATATGTGGTCAGTCAGGCAAAGCGCCTGAAAGGAACTTCTGTTTATCTCGGTGGTATTTTCGGCTCATCGGTCCTGGCGACCGCCAACGTTCTCATGGCGGCGACCCTGGCCCAGGGGACGACCATCATTGAATCCGCGGCCTGCGAGCCGGAGATCGAGAACCTTTGTCATTTCTTAAAAGCGATGGGCGCGAAGATCGAAGGGACCGGGAGCTATCGTCTGATCGTCACCGGTGTCAAAAAACTAAAAGGCGTTTCCTTTGACGTGATCCCCGACCGCATCGAGGCCGGGACGTACATTTTGCTCGCCGCGGCCACGCACGGCAACGTCCGCGTCAAGGGCGCGGATTACGCGCATTTGTGGGCGCTGATCGACAAGCTTAAGCAGGCCGGGGTCGATGTGATCCAGGAAAAAAACGCGATCAGAGTAAAAGTAAAAAAAACATTAACGCCGGTGGGGATCACAACACATCCTTATCCCGGATTCCCAACGGATTTGCAGGCCCAGTTCATGGCGCTCATGGCGGTCACGCCGGGAGTGAGTGTTATCACCGAACGGGTTTACCCAGACCGGTTCATCCATGTCGCGGAGTTAAATCGTATGGGTGCCGATATTCAAAGGGAAGGGACCAGCGCGATCGTTCAGGGAGTCAAAATGCTTCACGGAGCGCCGGTCATGGCATCCGATCTGCGCGCCTCGGCCGGGTTGGTCATTGCCGGGTTGGCCGCCAAAGGCCGCACCGAGATCCACCGCATGTATCACCTGGAGCGCGGGTACGAGAATCTCGATCAAAAATTGCTCGCGCTGGGAGCGAGAATAAGCAGAGAAAGGGAATGAAGCAGTGGTCAGAGATCAGTGTTCAGTGGTCAGAAAAATAATCTGAACACTGACCACTGAGCACTGACCACTAACTTTGCGGACAAATTTATGATCCTGATGATCGACAACTACGATTCCTTCACCTACAACCTCGTCCAGTATTTCGGCGAGCTGGGGGCGGACCTGAAGGTCTACCGCAATGACGCGTTGACGCTTGGACAGATCAAGGCCATGAAACCCGAAAGAATCGTTATCTCACCGGGCCCGGGACGTCCGGAAGACGCTGGTGTTTGCATTGACCTCATCCGGTATTTCGCGGGAAAAATTCCGATCCTGGGCGTGTGTCTCGGCCACCAGGCCATCGGTTATACTTATGGCGGCAAGATCATCCGTGCCAAACATCTGATGCACGGTAAAACATCCCTGATCGAACATAACGGCAAAGGCGTTTTTGAGGGAGTGGAACATCCCTTTGAAGCGACGCGTTATCATTCGCTCGTTATTGAACGCGAAACAATGCCCGATTGTCTGGAAGTGACCGCCTGGACCGCGGACGCGGACAAAGAGGTCATGGGCGTAGAGCATAAAAAATTTCCACTCTGGGGCGTGCAATTCCATCCGGAGTCCATCCTGACGAAAGCCGGAAAAAATATCCTGAAAAATTTCCTGACATTGAAATGAAATCTTACATCCATAAATTGCACAATCGCGAGAATCTCACCCGCGGCGAGATCGAAGAGGTGATGCGCGTCATCATGGCGGGGAAGGCCGCCAAAGAGGACATCGCGGCATTTTTGCTGGGGCTGCGCGCGAAAGGGCCGACGGTCGATGAAATTACCGGCGCGGCGAAGATCCTGCGCGAATACGTGATCCCCATCAAGACCAAACATGCCACCATCCTGGACACTTGCGGGACCGGCGGGGACAAAAAAAATACCTTTAATATTTCGACGATCACGGCGCTCGCTGTGGCCGGGGCCGGGGTCGTGGTCGCCAAACACGGGAACCGTTCGGTCTCCAGCCGCTGCGGCAGTGCGGATATCCTGGAGGCCGTCGGGGTCAACATCAACGTCGAAGAAAAACATTTAAGCACGTGTCTCGATGAACTGGGCGTTGCCTTTTTATTTGCCCAGCAGCTGCACCCGGCCATGAAAAACGTCGCCGTCATCCGAAAAGAATTGGGGGTCGAGACCATCTTTAATATTTTAGGACCCTTGACCAACCCGGCCAAGGCGACCCACCAGATCCTGGGCGTGTACAACCGCGACCTGGTCGAACCGATGGCGCACGTTCTTAAAAATCTGGGGCTCAAGCGCGCGCTCGTTGTCCACGGCAGCGATGGGTTAGATGAGATTACCCTCGCCGCGCAGACCTTCATCGGCGAATATGACGGCAAAAACATCATTTCCTACGACATCACGCCCGATGAATTCGGCTTCGGGCCCGCCCGGCCGGAAGATTTCGAAGGCGGGGACCTGGCGGCCAACGTTAGAATATTGGAAGATATCTTGGCCGGTAAAAAAGGACCGAAGCGTGACATCGTGGTCATCAACGCCGCGTACGCTTTTTACGTGGCCGAGCGGGTCAAGAACATCAACGAAGGCATCACGCTGGCACAGGATTCCCTCGATTCCGGCAAGGCAGGCAAAAAGCTGGATGAGTTAAAGGAGTTCACCCACCGTGCCTGAATTCTTGCCCACGGTCCTCGCCCACAAACGGCAAGTTCTCGCACAAAAAAAAGATTTTTATGCGGGTCTGCGGAAGAAAGCTCAGGAAGCAACTTCCGCGGGACGCGCCAATTTCTTCAAAAAAAAAATCGGTCAGCCCGGACAGATCAATCTGATCGCCGAGATCAAAAAAGCGTCGCCCTCCACTGGAGTTCTCCGCAAAGATTTCGATGTGACACAAATCGCCAAAATTTACGCCGACCACAAGGCCGCGGCCATTTCGGTCCTGACGGAAGACAAATATTTCTTAGGGAAACCCGCAGACATCGTGACCGTTACAAAATGCGTCAATCTGCCGGTGCTGACGAAAGATTTCATTATCCGCGATGGTCAGATCTACGAAGCGAAGGTCAACGGTGCGGCCGCGGTTTTGCTGATCGCGGCCATTCTTAGCGATAGCGAACTAAAAGGACTGTTAAACATCGCGCACGAATTCGATTTGGATTGCCTGGTTGAAGTGCACGATGAAAAGGAGCTCGACCGCGCCCTGAAGGTGGGGGCGCAGATCATTGGCATCAATAACCGCGACTTGAGAACACTCGATGTCAATATGAAAACCAGCGGGCGTCTGATCCCCCGGATCCCCAAAGACCGGGTGATCGTGGCCGAAAGCGGTCTGCGCACCCACGATGATATCCGCCGGGTACAGGATTTAGGCGCTCACGCGGTTTTGATCGGGGAAACGTTCATGCGCGCCAGGGACATCGGTGGGAAAATCAAAGAAATACTGAGGCGTTAGTCGTAAGGTATAAGTCGTAAGTGGTAAGCAGAAACTTGCCGGTTATGACTTATTGCTTACGACTTACCACTTATCACTTACCACTAAAATAGCTTATGACTAGAGTCAAAATCTGTGGCATTACCAGTATTGAAGACGCTCAAATGGCCGTGGACGCCGGGGCTTCAGCGCTCGGCTTTATCTTCCACAAAAAAAGTCCGCGCTATGTTTCGCCGAGCAAAGTCCGGCCGATCATTGAAGCACTGCCGCCTTTTGTGACGCCGGTGGGCGTTTTTGTCAATGGCAGCGAACACGCGGTGCGGGATATCTGCCGTCTGGCGCGCATTGCCACGGTCCAGTTTCACGGTGAGGAATCGCCCGGCTACTGCAAACGCTTTAAACATTTCAAGATCGTCAAGGCCTTCCGCGTGAAAGATACTTTTGACTTCAAATCCATCCTCCAATACAAAGTCGATGCCTATTTGTTCGATACGTTCCAGGAAGAAACAGCCTCCTTCGGAGGGACGGGAAAGACCTTTAACTGGGAACTATTGAAGAATTATAAATTCGACAAACCCGTTATCCTTTCCGGCGGCCTTAATCCCGAGAACGTCCGCCAGGCCATTGAAGCCGTGCGGCCGTACGCGGTGGACGTTGCCAGCGGGGTCGAAAAATCCCCGGGCATCAAAGACTACCGGCTGGTCCAGGCATTTTTTACTGCTTTACAATAATCGTCGTGCCGGGTGTCTTGTCAGCCGTGGGAAAATGTGCTATATTTGCAACGAGCCGATAAAGGTAAACCCGGGGAAACCCGGGGACACAAAGCCACAGGCCTACATTATCCAATACCTAAAAGGCCCTTCGGAAACGTCGGGGCAGTTGAAGACCATTGGACAGGTTGACGATAATATGGCGGCTGGGCTGCCGAAGCACGGGGGTTAAACCCCACTTTATCGGCTTTTCTTTATTCGCAGAAGCGAATAAAGAAAAGCCCCCAGCGCTTTGATTTCGAAGAAATCAGCAGGGGGCTGATTCCCGCAGAGGCGGATAAAAAATAAGTCTCCCATGCTTTGATTTATTTTGCCTTCCAAAAATAAATCAATGGGAGGCGACGAGCCATCACCGATCTAATGAACCTACCAACACATGAACCTCATCCTCCTTTCACCGGACGATTTTATCAAGCCTGAAACCCGTGTGCGTTTAGACGATCGGCGCTATGTCCATATCCGGGACATCCACCGCGCCGAGG